>JBEPXS010000013.1:0-20313 GCA_041641755.1 Balneolaceae bacterium | reverse complement strand
CGAGGTTCAGGAATCAATCAGTATTTGGGAAAAAGGTCCATTGGAGCAAGAAGTATTTAATCAGGTAACGGAAGTGTTAATGAAATCAGTTTGTTAAATGAAGGTATCCTCTATCATATTGGAAGAACCGGGTACATTTACCCAAACAGCAACCACATTAGAAACGGATCTGCAGCCCGATGAGGTGCTCCTGAAGGTGCACCGAGTGGGTATCTGCGGCACCGACCTCCACGCCTACGCTGGTGAGCAGCCCTTTTTCAGTTATCCGCGTATACTCGGGCACGAGCTTGGTGTTGAGGTGGTGGAAATAGGCGAAGACGTGGATAAGGTTTCGGTGGGTGACCGCTGCTCGGTAGAGCCCTACCTGTACAATACTGCTGACCAGGCCGTGAAAACTGGCAAGCCCAACTGTGCCGAACATATGTCGGTGCTGGGGGTCCACGAGGATGGCGGCATGCGCGAGTACTTCAAGTTTCCTGCAAAATTCCTGCATCCCTCCACAAGCATGTCCTACGATCAGCTGGCGCTGGTGGAGCCCCTGGGCATCGGCTGCCACGCCGTTAATCGGACCAACATGACAGAGAAAGATCGCGTGCTTGTAATTGGTGCTGGTCCTATTGGGCTGGGTGCCCTGCAGTTTGCCCTGGATACTGGCGCTGAGGTGGTCATTATGGAGATCGACGAGGAGCGCCTGGCTTTTTGCCAGCAACAATTTGAGCTGGCCGGCGGGGTCAATCCGCTGGATGAGGCAACGGAAAAAGAGCTCCGATCACTGTTCGATGGGTATTTGCCGTCGGTTGTTTTGGACGCCACGGGTAATAAGCAGTCGATGGAGAACGCTTTTAACTTCGTGGCTCACGGTGGCAAGCTGGTATACATCGGGTTGTTTCAGGGAGATGTGACGTTCCACGATCCGGACTTTCATAAAAAAGAACTTACGCTGATGGCCAGCCGCAACGCCCTGGCTTCAGATTTTGAGCAGATTATCCACACCATTGAAGAGGGACGAATTAATACCGATCCCTGGATTACGCACCGTGCCAAATTTGATGATATGATCGACCAGTTCGGCGATTGGCTGAAGCCGGAAACCAATGTGATCAAGGCCATGGTGGAGGTCAGCTAAACGTCGCCGCATGGCTGCCACTCCCAAACTGAAGCCTCCAAAAAGAAATCTGATTTAAATCCCCAAAACCAAACTGTATGTCCGAAATAAAGAAGGTTTTTTCCAGTGATTCAGGCGGTTTGAAAGCCCCCCTCGTTCCATTTATTCTCATCACCAGCCTCTTTTTTATATGGGGCCTGGCCAATAACCTGACGGACACGCTGCTGGCCGCCTTCAAGCGGATAATGAGCATGACCGATTTCCAGACCTCTTGGATTCAGGTCGCCTTTTACGGATCCTACTTCTGCCTGGCGCTGCCCGCCGCGGTGTTCATCAAGCGTTTTACCTACAAGTCTGGAGTGTTGCTGGGGTTGGGGATGTATGTGGCCGGCGCCCTTCTTTTTTATCCCGCCAGTATCGCCATGTCGTACGGTTTCTTTTTGGGATCTCTTTTTATTCTGGCCGGAGGACTTTCCATTCTCGAAACAGCCGCAAATCCCTATATCATCTCGATGGGGGATCCACGCACCGGCACCCGCCGGCTGAACCTGGCACAGTCTTTTAATCCCATCGGGTCGATTTCGGGGGTTATCATCAGTAAATATTTTATCCTATCGAATCTTGACCTGGCAAGCGCCCGGGAGCGTGCGGCGATGTCGGCACCGGAGCTGCAGAAAATACAGGAGGCGGAGCTCAACGCGGTGATGGGGCCCTATGTGGGCATAGGCATTTTCCTGTTTGTGCTGTGGATAGTGATCGCATCGGTGGATATGCCTAAGTCAAGCACCGAGTCGAAAACCATCGATTTGTGGCCAACGATCAAAAGGCTAATGGGGCGGAAAAACTATGTGCTGGGCGTGTTGGCACAGTTCTTCTATGTGGGCGCGCAAATCTGCGTCTGGTCATTCACCATCCGTTACGTGATGGACGAGCTTGAAGTAGCAGAGGCCGCCGCTTCAAACTACTATATAGTTGCCCTGGTGGTGTTTACGGTATTCCGATTTATCAATACCTGGCTTATGAAATTCTTTAAACCTGGCAACCTGCTGATGCTTTCTGCCATGCTGGGTGTAGTGGCCACTTTTATTGTCATTATCAGTGGGGGCATGATCGGTGTAGTGGCGTTGATATCGATCTCCGGTTTCATGTCGCTGATGTTTCCCACCATCTTTGGGTTGGCTTCCGAGGGGCTTGGGGGAGACACAAAGATCGGCAGTTCCGGTCTCATTATGGCGATTGGCGGTGGCGCGGCCCTTCCCGCTCTTATGGGACTCGTTTCTGATGCAACGGGTAGTATCCACACCGCCTACTGGATACCACTGGCCTGCTTCCTCATCGTAGCAGCTTATGGGCTTTTGAGCAGAAAATACAACTTTACTGAGGACAAAGATGAAGCAGTTGCAGCATAATTTTTTGAAGAGGGCTTTGCAAAGTCTTGCTTTTACTGGCTTGTCATTGTCCCAAACGCTTTCGGGAAAGCAACCTCCTTTAGAGACTCTGATCGGGAGATTGCTTCACTCCGTTCGCAGTGACAGTTGGTTTTGCGAAGCCCTCCTGAATAAAAATTGTATTCTGAGTCCGATTTACGGATTAGAATGTCAGAGATGAGACTACAAAATTTATATGAATAACAGAAGAAACTAAGAAGTGGCTAATTCCGGTATAAATTCAATCATCATAACATGAAACAGTTTATTACATACGCAGTTGCACTTCTTCTGCTGTTTACCAATGGCTGTACGCCTAACAACTACACGAAGAAGGAGCACCAGGTGCTGTTGAATCGCGATGGAGGAACCCTGGCACTGGAGGTTATTTCCGACAATATCCTGCACGTGAAGTATGCTCCCGGAGATACCCTGCCTGGCAGGCAAAACCTGGCCGTTAGAGCTGAGCCCCAGCCCGTCGATTGGGATGTGGAACAGGAAAACGGCCTGGTTACGGTGCAAACCAATTCTCTGACGGCCAGGATAGACACGGCAGGTACGGTTTCATTTTATGATCACAGCGGCCGCCTGCTGGTATCAGAAAAGCCCAACGGACGTGCAGTGCCTGAAGTCAGCAGTCACGGTATATCCAGCTATGCCCCGGAACAGGCGTTTGAGGTAGGCAATGAGGCACTATACGGTTTGGGAAGCTATCAAAATGGTTTGATGAACTGGAAAAACGTGCCGCTGCGGTTCAGTCATTATAACCAGAAAGACGCCGTTCCTTTCCTGGTCTCAACCAAAGGGTATGGCCTGCTGTGGGACAACTATTCGGTGACCTATTTTAATCCCCCGGAACAGGAGTTACAGTTCGATACGGTCGTGGATTCAGCATCGAATATCCGTACCACCACCTTTACGTCTGAAACAACCGGTACCTATTATTTTGCTATGGAGAGTATAAGCGAGGAGGGAAACCGGTACCAGGGACCCATTTTGCTGACGATGAACCAGGATACTGTCATTCACTATAATACCATCTGGGTGCCCGAGCACCTGTCCGGAAGGATAACATTAGAAGCTGGCAAGGAGTATTCAGTGCGGTTCCGGAACTCGAATGCCCCGACGCCCGGCCGTGTATTTTATAACAGTCCCGACTATAACAAAACCGCCTTTAAAAGCAGCTATGGTGACCGCCTTGACTATTACGTTGTGCATGGCAAAACCCCCGACAAAGTTATTGCGGAATACCGGGAACGTGAGCTTACTATTGGAGATCGACCAGGTTCCTTTGAGGAGATGGACAAGACAAAAACATTTGAAGTAGTATTCGTTGAACCCGGAAAAGTCCAGGGACTTGACAGTTCAGAAGCGGATACCGTGATTACATATGATGGATAGGAACAGGTTATATCACTTAATTAACTATGATTCTGAATTTAAAAGAGGAATATTCAAATTATCGAAAGTTGTCTGCCCGGGAATAGATGGCTAATTATAAATAAGTATGGGAAATCACTTTTAGATATTGGAATAAATTTCATAAACCTTAAAAGATAAATCATGATTTAACATGAAGCCATTAAAGATATTTTTATATGTCGTTTCGGCATTCCTGTTGATGGGAGAAGTAGCCAACAGCCAATCCCAAAGTGATCTGCTGTTGTGGTACGACGAACCGGCCGGCGAAGAGTGGGTTCGTGCACTGCCGGTCGGCAACGGCAGGCTTGGGGCTATGGTGTTTGGAAATACACAGCAAGAACGAATTCAGCTCAATGAAAACACCGTCTGGGCGGGCAGTCCGCACCGTAACGACAGCCCTGCTGCACGCAAGGCACTGCCAAAAGTGCGCCGGCTTATCTTTGAAGGCAAGCACGGGGAAGCCCAGAAACTGGCCGGGGGAACATTTTTCAGCGGTCCACATGGAATGCCCTACCAGCCTGTAGGGGAGCTGATACTGGCATTCCCGGGCCATAGTAACTACAAGGATTATTATCGAGATCTGGACCTTGAAACGGCCGTGGCCACCACAAGCTATTCGGTGGATGGGGTAAAATATACCCGAAAAGTATTCGCCTCGGCGCCGGATGAGGTGATCGTTGTTCGGCTGACGGCCAGTCGGCCGGGGTCCATCAGCTTTACCGCCGGCATGGAAAGTCCGCAGCAATCGACGGTAACTACTCAAAACAATGAGCTGATTCTTTCCGGGAAGTCCGGCGATCACGAAGGCATTCCGGGGAAGGTCATGTTCCAATCTATCACAAATATAGAGGCTGAGGGTGGTTCAGTATCAACTACCGATTCAACAGTAGAAGTAAGTAAGGCTGATGAGGTCACAATCCGTATTTCTATCGCCAGCAATTTTAAGAAGTACAATGATTTAAGCGGGGACAAAAAGGCGCTGGCCCGAAACTACCTGGATCAAGCCGGACATAAGTCCTATAGCGAGATCTTCGAGGCCCATAAAGACGATTACCAAACCTATTTCAACCGGGTGGACCTGGATCTTGGGACCACCGAGGCCGCCCAAAAACCCACCGATGACCGGGTGGCTGAGTTTTCCCGTGGGGCCGATCCACAGCTTGTTGAGCTGTATTTTCAGTTTGGGCGCTACCTGCTGATCTCCAGCTCTCGGCCCGGTACCCAGCCGGCCAACCTGCAGGGAATCTGGAACCAGCAGATGACTCCGCCCTGGGATAGCAAATATACCCTCAACATTAACGCAGAAATGAACTATTGGCCGGCCCAGCTTACGAACCTTTCGGAGATGCACGAGCCGCTGATCCAGATGGTGAAGGATCTGTCAGTTACTGGTCAGGAAACGGCCGAAGTAATGTATGGCGCTGATGGTTGGGTGACCCACCACAACACCGATATTTGGCGAATCACTGGCCCGATTGATGGTGTATTTTGGGGCATGTGGCCGATGGGCGGCGCCTGGTTGACGCACCAGTTGTGGGAGAAATACCTCTACACGGGCGATGAGCAATACCTGGAAGAGGTGTATCCGGTGCTAAAGAGCAGCGCCGAGTTTTATGTGGATTTTCTGGTGGAAGAGCCGGAAAATGGCTGGCTGGTGGTGGCCCCGAGCAATTCTCCGGAAAACGCCCCCCAAAGCCGATCTCGTGTCTCGATCGCGGCAGGAACGACCATGGATAACCAGTTGGTATTTGAGCTGTTCACCAATACCATTCGGGCTGCCGAGGTGTTAAGGCAGGATCCAGAATTTGCAGAAACGCTCAAAGAAAAAAGAGCCCAGTTGCCCCCGATGCAGATCGGCCGGCTGGGGCAGTTGCAGGAGTGGATGGAGGATCTGGACAGTCCCGAAGACAAGCACCGCCACGTCTCGCACCTGTTTGGTCTGCATCCCGCTGCCCAGATTTCTCCCTACCGCACGCCCAAATTGTTTGATGCCGCCCGTACCTCACTGCAATACCGTGGGGATGTGTCTACTGGCTGGTCGATGGGCTGGAAGGTCAACTTCTGGGCTCGGCTGCTGGATGGTAATCACGCCCTTAAACTGATCGAAGATCAATTGGCACCTGTGGGATCTGACCGTAATTTGGGCGGTGGTGGAACCTACCCCAACCTGTTTGATGCGCACCCCCCATTCCAGATTGACGGCAACTTTGGCTGCACTGCCGGCATTGCCGAGATGCTGTTGCAGAGCCATGACGGGGCCATTCACTTTCTGCCCGCCCTGCCCGAGGAGTGGGACAGCGGCAGTATCAGCGGTCTGCGGGCCCGTGGAGGTTTTGTGATTGAATCCCTGAAGTGGGAGAACGGGAAAGTTACCGAACTCAAGATCAAATCCATGCTCGGAGGCAACGCTCGCATTCGGGTAGCCGGTGAATTAGCCGGTGCAAATGGACTGACCCTGACCGAAGCAAGAGGTGGGAATTCCAATGTTTTTTATGAGCTTGCGGAAACACCGGAGCCATTGGTATCGCCCGAGGCAGAACTGAATTCTCCCAATGTGACTGATATAAATGAATATGATTTCGAAACGGAGGCCGGCAAGACGTACACGCTGATTAGCAGGTGATAAAAAGAATAGAGACACAGATAATCTGATAATTAAGCAATATTTTTTTATTTAAAGTACAATTAACAGAAGTTTTTATACTTGATTTATGCCTATTTAAGAATTTAAATCTTGACATTAGACCAAAATATTGTAGTTTTTTATTAAGCAAATAATAAGTGTTCAACTTACACTTGTACAAAGGTTTGACTAGTTGGATAAACGGGGAAATTCAGATAGCATTCCTTGTACTCATAAGTTTGGGTTTTTATCAAGGATATTTCTTTTTCTAGGGTAGTTTATAATGGGTAAAGATAATTTTCTAGAAGATATAAATTTGTGGAAGCGGGTTATTAATGACGACCGTGAGGCCCTTTCTCTGTTATTCCGGAAATACTACAAGCCTTTATTAAACTACGGATTGTATTTGATTCCACGTGAAGACTTGGTCAAAGATAGCATACAAGAGCTCTTTTTTACGATTTGGAATAAAAGAGACCGGTTATCCGATATCGAATATGTCAGCTCCTACCTCTATTCTTCAATGCGCAGATCTCTTTTCAGACAAACCCAAAAACAACGAACGTGGAAGGAAAGAGATCGAACATATTCTGAAGAAAACTTTGTCACAGATAGAGTAAACACCGAACAGAGGTTGATCATAGAAGAGATGCAAAATGAGAAAAGAAAAAACTTGCAGGAAGCCTTTGATAATTTGAATGGTCACCAAAAGGAAGCGGCCTTTCTTAAATTTTACAGTGGCCTTTCAAATGATGAAATCAGTGAAATAATGGGCGTCAAAAAAGAGAGTGTATACAATTACATCTATCGAGCAATTTCTACTCTCAAGGAGAAGATGAACATCTCTTTAACCGGTTGACTTACCAACTTTTTTATCTCCTTTTCTACTCTTAAAGTCTCATCCATAGAATAGATCGTTAGCATTGACATCATTTTTTCGTCATTACTGGCGTTTAAAGGCCCTTTTCTCCAGATCTGAAAGAAATTCAAATAAAAATAAAAATTTTCAGTGTAGATGTGGTGAGTGACTTTCTTTATAAGTGTGAATGTCAAATTAACCAGTTACAAACCGAACTTCTTTGTCTACACCAAATAAAAAATTAGCGGATTTATTAAGCGATGAATCTTTTTCCCGGTGGATTAAGGGTAATGCAAGCGTACCGGAGCAGCAGAGATGGGAATCTTGGGAACAAGAGGATCCGACCCACAGAGAGCTTAAAGAAAGTGCTGAGATGTTCTACCAGATACGTTTGGAGCTGGATGGGGCAGAAGATCTCGAAATGCAGCTAAATAGTCTAAACCAAAGAATTGACCGGACCGAGCAGGAAAAGGAAACCACACCGCGTCATAAAATGCAACCGGTACACAGTTTTGGAGGTTACAGGATGGCGGTAGCTGCTGCAATTGTTTTATTACTGGCGGTGGTTGGAGTTCTTTATCTCTATTATCCAATTGGTTCTTCCGATAATAATACAGAATCTCTGTTCACCACTGTTGAGGTTGGGTACGGGGAGATGAGTACGCTCGAATTTAGTGAAGGCTCGCGGATTCGGCTAAACTCAAAGTCCTCGTTGCGTTACAATCTCAGGCAGTTTAACAGTGACCGGGTTGAAGTTTGGCTGGACGGAGAAGGTTACTTTGATATTACAAACGCTCCCGGAGGGGAAAACAGAGATTTTATAGTGCATACTGCCGATGGAACGGTACGGGTGCTGGGAACAAAGTTTAATGTAAATACCCGCTATCAGAAAACAAGTGTCGTCTTGGAGGAAGGTCGAGTCGAAGTGTCTATAAGAGACTCCCTGAATACATCAGTTGCAGAAAAGATTATGGAACCAGGACAGCGTGCTATTTTGGCTGCATCTTCATCAGATATTGTTCTGCAGAAAGTAAATGTCGGGATGTTTACAGCTTGGCTCGATGGAGAAATGGAGTTTTACGATACCTCGCTCAGCGATATCATTGCATCAGTTGAAGCCACCTACGGAGTAACTCTGCATGTGAAGGATGACCAGCTGTTACAGCGTCAAATCACAGGTACTATTCAAAATCCCGATCTGCAAAATTTGCTTACCGGTCTTCAAAAAATTCTTGATTTGCAGATCAAGCAAACCAACAAAAAGGAATTTCTGATTACACAACAGTAATCAATTCAAAATGAGTGAGCCTAATGATCAACATTCAATATCAAAATTAATGGGAAAAAAGAGGAAAGATATGATTATGAAGATCCGCATTTTGGGATGCCTGTTATTATTTCTGTTGGCAGGGATGACCCCGGTAAATGGACAGGTGTCGGACCAAAAAATAACTCAAAATGGATTGTCAGGTTTAGATGCCAGAACAGTTAAAATTCAGTTGGAAGATGCACTTCAACAGCTTGAAAACAAATATAATGTTGCATTTGTGTATGAAAGTGGTCTTCTGAATGGGCTGCAAGTACTTCCTCCACATGTTCGGCATTCCGATAATTTTGGGAAAAAGCTACAACAGCTTTTAGCTCAATTCAACCTTCGATATGAGAATCTGAATGAACGGACTTTTATCATTAAGCCGGGTCTCAAAGGGCAAGCCTCTTCAGCCCAAAAAGTCATTCATCAGGTAGAAGGGGTCGTTACCGATGCCGAGACTGAAGAGACTCTGCCCGGCGTGAATATTGTTGTCAAAGGCACAACGACGGGTGCTTCCACGAATTTGGACGGAGAGTATTCATTGAATATTCCCGCCCCCAATGATACACTGGTTTTCTCCTTTATAGGATATCAGTCACAGCAAATACCCGTTCAGGGGCGTAGCCAGATTGATGTGGCCCTGCAGCCAACAGCCATAACTGGTGAAGAGCTTGTAGTTGTTGGTTATGGAACGCAGCAGCGTGAGAGTGTTGTGGCCGGTGTTTCCACCGTTTCAGAGCAAGACCTGCAGAGAGCGGGCGATGTTCCCAATGTGGGGATGGCGTTAACCGGTAAGCTGCCGGGCGTGGTTACCGTAAGCAGCACTGGATTGCCCGGTGAGGAGGATCCGCAGATATTTATTCGTGGCCAAAGCACGTGGCACGATTCTTCTCCGCTTGTGCTGGTAGACGGTATTGAACGTCCGTTGAATAATGTTGATATGAGTTCGGTAGAGTCGATTACGGTGTTAAAGGATGCCTCGGCAACAGCCGTTTATGGGGTGCGGGGTGCAAATGGTGTGATCCTGATTCAGACGAAGAGCGGATACGAAGGAGACGTCGAAATATCAGGTAGTTTTAAAAGTACCGTCAAGGCCCCTTCGAGATTGCCGAGTATTAAAGACGCATATGAAACCATGAAGCTGCGTAACCAGGCAATCGAATATGAGCTGGGCGCACCGAATTCCAGCTGGGGCGAGTATTACAATCCGGAATTTGTAAGTCATTACCAGAAGCCGCAAACACCGGAGGAACGGGTTCGCTACGCAAATGTGGATTGGGATGAAGTGCTGTTCAGAGATTATACCCAGTCCTACGATGCCAATCTGAGTGTCAGGGGCGGTTCCGAATTTGTGAACTTTTTTGCTAGCGCAAACTACCTCAATGAGGGAGACCTCTTCAAAGAGTTTGATAACAACCGGGGATATCAGCCGGGATTCGGGTTTCAACGGTTGAACGCCCGGTCGAACCTTGACTTTCAAATTACTCCCTCCACCACATTAAAAGCTAAAATATCCGGTTCGTACGGCGTGAGAAAACGACCCTGGAACTTTTCAGGCGGAGATTATGGCTTTTGGGTAGCTGCCTATAGTGCCTCGCCATCTCAATATCTGCCGAAATATCCCGACGGCACGTATGGATTTGATCCCGATGCTACCGGTGGTAGTAGCAACTCTGTGGAGATTCTCTCTCTGAGTGGTATTGAGCGCATTACTAATACACAGCTGACCACCAACTTTGAGCTCGATCAAGATCTGGACATGCTGGTTGAAGGGTTGAATTTCAACGGCCAGATTGCTGTCGATAACAACTTTATCGAAGGCAGCAGGGGGGTCAACGACCTGTTTAACGACGCACGGAACAAATATGTCGATCCCATAACCGGCGATGAAATTTATGAACCTCTGTATGACTCAGGTACTCGATTTGATTACCAGCCTGGTGAACTGTGGAATACCAACGGAGGAGAAGTTCAGAATTCGCAGACATTTCGCAAGGTCTACTATCAACTGCAACTCAATTATGACTTTACCCTCGGTGGAAAACACAACTTCAGCGAGATGGGACTTTTCAACCGTACCCAGAACGCTACGGGAAGCATAATTCCGCATGCCCGTGAAAATTGGGTGTTCAGAACCACCTATAATTATGACCAGAAATACATACTGGAATACAACGGTTCGTATAACGGTTCCGAGAAGTTTGATGAGGGCTACCGTTTCGCATTCTTTTCTTCCGGAGGTATTGGCTGGAATATCCACAAGGAAAACTTCATGAGTTCACTTGACTTCCTGGATAATCTTAAGATCAGGGCCTCTTACGGAAAGATCGGGGATGACAACACCACCGGACGCTGGCTGTATAGAACCGAATGGGCCTACGGCGGAAATGCACCGCTTGGAACCAGAGGATGGTTTGCGGCGGAAAGCCCCTATACCTGGTACAAAGTTGAGTCGCTGGGTAACCCGGATGTACACTGGGCAACGGTAACCAAGGCCAATATTGGTCTGGATTTCGGTTTCCTCGACGGATTAATCTCCGGAACGATAGATGTATTCCGTGACAAGCGGGAAGATATTCTTATCTCGAGTAACGACCGTGCTATTCCCTCTTATTTCGGTCAAACTGCACCGGCTGCCAACCTGGGTGTTGTGGAGAACCAGGGATATGAACTTACCTTAAATCTGGATCACCGGTTCGGCAACGGGTTGCGCCTGTGGACGGAGATGAATATGACGCACTCCGAGAATGAGGTTATCGAACGGGACGATCCTGAATTGCTGCCCGATTATCAAAAGCAGGAGGGTAAAGCGGTTGGTCAGGCGACCTCGCATCTGGATAACGGCTTTTACGATTCATGGGATGAACTGTATGCAAGCACCCCGTTTAATACGAATGATGCCAGCAAATTGCCCGGCGGTAAATATGTCGTTGATTACAATTCCGATGGTGTAATCGATTCTCAGGACAGCGTACCCTACGGATATTCCGGTACCCCGCAAAACACTTACAACACTACGATCGGTTTTGACTGGGGTGGCTTTAGCGGATATGTACAATTTTACGGCGTAAATAATGTAAACAGGTGGATTAATTTCGGAAGCCTGGGTGGCAACGAACTGGCCTACACCGTAGAAGGGGGATACTGGAGCATGGGTAATCCAGATGCCCAGACCCAGATGCCGCGCTGGAGTACGCAGGTCAGCGGTTACTCCAGGGGTGAACGTTGGATGTATGACGGCTCCTACCTGCGCCTGAAAAATGCACAGGTCGGGTATACTTTTGATGCTAATTCTGTTGTTGCACAAAGCCTGGGTGTGCGTAGTCTCAGGGTATACGCAAATGGTAACAACCTCCTCCTGTGGACCGACATGCCTGATGACAGGGAGTCCAACTTTGCAGGTGGTGGTGTACCCAGCCAGGGTGCATACCCGACTGTCAGACGATTTAACATAGGTGTTAATATTAATTTCTAATACAGTAAGAATATGAATATGAAGACGTACATAATTTGGGGATTCAGTATTCTTCTGAGTGCGGCAGTGCTGATTTCCTGTGAAGATTTTCTTACGAAATCACCGGAATCCAATATCTCTGAGGAGGAGGCATTCGAAAACTTTGCCAACTTCCAGGGGTATGTTGAGGAGTTCTACAGCACCATTCCCGATTTTACCAATGCGTATTGGACAAATAACTGGAATTGGGGAGACGATGTAGTTACCTCCAGCGACATGAATTACCATATCGTAAATATGTTCGATAACGGTAATTTCTGGGGATGGCAGTCAGAGCATAATGGCTGGAACACTTCCTGGATGGATAAAAACAACAGCAACCCTGATCCGGCCGACAACGACCGCTTTCAGATAGAACTCTGGGATTTGGGTTGGTACGGGTTGCGCAAGGCCAATGTAGGGCTTGAAAACCTGGACAAGTTCCAGGGTACACAGGAAGAGCGGAATCTGATAGAAGGACAGCTGCTTTTCTTCAGGGGATGGTACCACTTCCAGTTCATGCAGTATTTCGGAGGACTGCCTTATTTCAGTGAGCCGATTCCCGCCGATGCTCAATTCGATCATGAGCGACTCAGCTATCAGGCCCTTGCCGATAGCGTAGCCCAGGATTTCCGAAGGGCTGCCGATCTGCTCCCGATCGACTGGGACGATACTACTCCCGGATTGCGCACGGCCGGAAATAATGAATTGCGTATTAACAAGATTAAAGCCCTCGGTTACCTTGGCAAAAACCTGCTTTGGGCTGCCAGTCCCCTGATGAACAATGGATCGGATGAAAATGCGGGCAGTTACAACCAGCAGTTTGCCCAGCGTGCCGCCGATGCGTTCGGCGAGCTGTTGAGCCTGGTTGAATCGGGTGAAGCCGATTATGAACTGGCCGATTTTTCCGACTACCATATGCTGTTTTATACACAGGGTCAGAACTGGCAGATACCCGGGGTCGACGAGGCGATCTTCAGAGGACCTTATTATGACGCCAACGGATCGAACTGGGGCACCAGCAAGCAGTACATGCCTACGGTACTGGGCGATGGCAGCAATATCTTCCCCACGGCCAATTATGTGGAAAACTTCGGTATGGCCAATGGCCTGCCGATTGACGCTCAGGGTTCCGGCTACGACCCCGAATATCCCTGGCGCGACCGGGACCCCCGATTTTATAAGAATTTCATCTTTGACGGAATGCAGGTTGTCCAAGGTACCATGCCTAGCAATGAGGAACAGTATCGTCATGCCAGCCTCTATACCGGGGGAAGCTACCGGTTTGCCAACGGTTCAAGCCCGGGTGGAAGCCAATCGGGATATGTGCTGAGAAAGTTTATCCCTATTACAGCTAACAAATATGATAATGGGTACAGTTTTGGCAACAACCTGAATGTTCACCTTCCCTGGATGCGACTGGGTGGTATATACATCATGTATGCTGAAGCTGCCGCAGTTGCCAATCAGTCCGCTTCGGGATCGGCCGGTAATTTCAATATGACCGCCGAGGAAGCGATCAACAGAGTGAGAAACAGGGCCGGCGTGGCTCCTGTCGACGGCCGGTACACCGGAAACGTAAATGAATTTCTGGGTGAAGTTCGACGCGAATGGGCCGTTGAGCTGGCGTTTGAGAAGAATCGTTTTACAAACCTGCGCCGCTGGTTGTTGTTGACCGAAGACGAATATGCAAACAAAACGGGTATTCACTTCGACCGTGCACCCGGATTCAATCCAGATACTCCAAGGGAAAACAGGGTGCTGAATCTGCGGGAAGAGGTGCTCATAGAGCGTAATTACACTCAAAAGCACTACTGGTTGCCCCTGAAGAGGTCGGACGTAACCATCAGCAGTAGTTTTAAACAAAATCCCGGGTGGTAAGAGATACTATGGAGTTTAAAAATAGACACGAGTTAAAAAACGTAGAAATGATGATGTATTTACGGTTTAAGACATTACTGTGTATAATAATTTTCCTCCTGCCGGCCGTACTATTCGCTCAGGATACCGATCTGGGGGCGATAGAACAGTCGCTGGAAGATTCTGTCACGACAGATGAGGAAACCTTCAGGGAAGTTGGGCCCTCCTCGGTACAGGCAGCCTTCCGTACGGTCCCTGAAGAAGATCTCATGGGCGGCATATCGATGGTGAACCTTCCGGGTATTATGGATAAAAATTATATGACCAACAGCCTGGAAAACATGCAGGCTTTTGTCGGAGGATTCAACGGCAGCATGTGGGGTATGGGTGACTACCTGGTGCTGGTCGACGGAATCCCACGGGATCCCGGGAGCGTCAGTCCTGAGGCCATTCAACAGATAAGTTTCCTGAAAGGAATTTCAGCAAATGTCCTTTATGGGAGCCGGGCTGCCAACGGTGTTATTTACATATCGACCAAAAAAGGAGGGAACCATGATCTCCAGATTAATGGTCGTATAGATGGAGGGATAAATGTGCCGATCAGGTATCCGAACTACCTGGGGTCGGCGGAATATATGACTCTGTACAATGAAGCACGCCAGAACGACGGACTGACACAGCAGTACAGTATGGAATCGATCTACCGGCATTCTGTCGGTGAAGACCCGTACCGTTATCCGAACGTGGATTATTATTCTCCCCAATACCTGAAAGACTTTACCAACAGGTATCACGGGAACGTGGAAATTTCCGGTGGCAGCGAAACCGCACAATATTATACCAATATAAATTTCGCCTCCGCCGGCTCTCTGCTGGACTTTGGAGAGGCGAAAAACACTAGGGGTAACAACTTCAATATTCGCGGTAACGTCGATTTTCAACTGAATGAGATCATCACGGCTTCGGTAGGTGCGGGAGTTATCTATGATGATCAGAATGGTGTGAATACCAACTACTGGGGTCAGGCTGCCAATCTTCGCCCCAACAGATATACCCCGCTTATCCCGATCAGTACGTTCGAGGATGGCAACGAAAATCTGCAGCAGATAGTGGAGAACAGCAATTACGTTATTGACGACCGGTACCTGCTGGGGGGCACGCAGTTGATTACGAACAATCCAATAGCCGGGGTATATGCCGGCGGAACCAGCGAGTCGGTTGGCCGACAGTTCCAGTTTAATACGGCAATAAATATGGACTTGAAGGGATTGTTAAAAGGTCTTGAGTTCCGCGGTCTGTTCGGGGTGGATTATCAATCATTCTTCAACCAGGCCTACAATAATGAGTATGCTGTGTATGAGCCCAACTGGGCTGCCTACAATGGTGAGAATATGATAAGCGGCCTTGACAAGTTTGGTGAAGATGCCAAAACCGGAGTTCAGAATGTAAGTTCCAGTGCCTTTCAACAGACGCTCGCATTTTCTGGTCAGTTTAACTACAACCGGTTGATCAATAACGATCACCGTATTTCGGCGATGCTGATTGCAAATGCACACCAGATCAGCGAGTCTGGCGTGTACCACCGGACTGGGAATCTGAACTTGGGTGTGCATCTCGGTTACAATTACCAGCAAAAATATTATGTGGATGTAAATGCTGCCGTACCGCACTCGGCCAAACTACCGGAAGATAACCGCAAGGCCATTTCACCGACGGCGACTCTGGGCTGGAGAATCAGCGAGGAAGGCTTCTTGTCTGGCTCCTCCTCCGTCAATGAACTCAAGCTGTACGTCTCTGGCGGCATCGTGAATACCGATATGCCGATTCCGGGTTACCATCTGTATGAAGGCAGGTATACTCAGGCTGAGGGTTCATATTTCGGTTGGGGAGACGGCAACCTCCGTCGGGGTACGCAGTCAACGCGCGGTGCCAACCCGGATCTTGGCTACGTAAAGCGTAAAGAGTTGAATGCAGGTATTGGAGTATCTTTGTTTGACAACTTACTTTCCGTTGATGCATCGGTGTTCTACAACCGAATGGACGGAGGCGTGGTACAGGCTTCAGCACTGTTCCCAAGTTATTTTTCCACCGGTTTCCCCGATAACTCTTTTATTCCCTATGTCAATTACAACATTGATGAACGCCGGGGAATCGATTTTAACGTGCGTCTTAATGAAGAGCTGGCAGGTGTCAACTGGACACTGGGCATGGCCGGAACGATTTATGACAGTGAGGCTGTCAGACGGGCCGAAGAAAATGAGTATGCCTATCAGAACACGCAGGGTACCCCTCTGGATGGTATATGGGGACTCGAAAGCCGCGGCTTTTTTATGAGCCAGCAGGAGCTCGACACTTATGAAGCCGACCAGCAGTTCGGTTCGGTTCAACCCGGTGATATCAAATACAGAGATCGGAATGAAGACGGTCTGGTAAATTCCCAAGACCAAGTATTCCTTGGGAAAGCCGGCTGGAACGGGGCCCCAATGGAATTCGGGGTTCACCTGACGGCAAGGTTTAGCAACTTCACGGTATTTGCCCTTGGAACCGGTCAATTTGGTGCGTACGGTGTTAAAAACGGCGATTACTACTGGGTAAACGGAGATGACAAATATTCCGCCGTAGTTCGCGACCGCTGGACCGAAGAGACCAAGAACACCGCTTCTTATCCCAGGCTGACAACCCAGAGTGGAAGCAACAATTACCGAACCTCCAGTTTCTGGATGTACAGTACCGATCGTTTTGATCTGCAAAAAGTACAGGTGACCTACAATCTTCCTCAACGCCTTCTGCAGAACCTGTCCATCCATCAATTGCAGGTTTATGTCACCGGCGCAAACCTGCTGACCATTTCTCCCAACAAGGATATCATGGAGCTGAATGTTGGAACCGCTCCTCAGAGCCGGTTTTATAACCTGGGAATTAAAGCGAATTTTTAACTAAGAATTAAAGACTGAAGAGATTATGTATAAACCGATATTAGCATACTTGTTGATCATACCGGTTCTTCTCACCAGTGGTTGCAGCGACGTATTGAGCCCTGCTAACGAGAACATCAACGGGCTTGAAGATATGTACGACGATGCTTCCTACGCAGAGGGCTTCCTGGCAAATGCCTACAACCTTCTGCCTAGCAACGGGTGGACCTTTACCGATGTGGCTACAGACAATGCCGTAACCAATAATACTGACGACAATTTACGCCAGATGGCGACCGGCCAGTGGACAGCCGACAATAATCCGCTGAACGAGTGGACCGACAGCCAGGCGGCTATTCAATATCTGAATATTTTCCTCGCCAACGCTGACTCCGTTCACTGGGCTGACGATGATGCAACCCGCGAATTGTTCAACCGGCGCCTGAAAGGGGAAGCCTACGGCATGCGGGCTCTGTTTATGTATCACCTGCTGCGAAACCATGCCGGCTGGACGGGCGGCGGTCAAAGCGGCGAGCTGCTGGGCATTCCGATCGTGCTGGAACCGCAGAACAAGGATTCCGACTTTAATCAGCCGCGGGATACGTTCGAAGCGTGCATACAGCAGATCTACAGCGATATTGAAAATGCAAGACAGCTTCTTCCCCTTGATTATGGGGACCTGGGCGACGCTTCTCAATTGCCTAGTAACTACAGTAACACCGAACTGGGACGCTACAACCGCGTTTTTGGTATTGACGGGAAACAGCGTATGAGCGGGCGTATTGCGATGGCCATAAAAGCTAAAGCCGCTTTACTGGCTGCGAGTCCCGCCTACACCGCGGGAACCAGCACTACCTGGGAAGATGCCGCCAACTACGCCGGAGAACTCCTTCAGCTTAACGGCGGTATAGCCGGACTGGCTCCCGACGGAGACAACTGGTACAATGATACCGGGATGTCAAACCTCGGATCAGGAGCCAATCCGCCGGAAATCATCTGGAGAACCAATCTCAGTGAAAGCACTGACTTGGAAGCGGAGCATTTTCCGCCCACCCTGTACGGCAACGGACGTATAAATCCGACCCAGAACCTGGTGGATGCGTTCCCGATGGAAAACGGATACCCGATCGATCATGCTAACAGCAATTACGATCCGGTAAATCCCTATCAGAATCGTGTCGAAATCCTGCGGGAATACATTTTGGTAAACGGCGGAACGGCCGGAGTGAACAATACGACCGTTATCTCGGCTGAAGACGGAAACACGAATGATGCCCTCAACGAGGTATCGACATCTACGCGTACCGGATATTACCTGAAGAAATTACTTCGTCAGGATGTAAACCTCGATCCTACCAGTACCAATCCACAGCTGCACTACATACCCAGAATCCGCTATACGGAAATTTACCTGGCATATGCAGAGGCAGCCAACGAGGCTTGGGGACCCAACGGTACCGGTAGCTTTGGTTTCTCAGCCTATGATGTTATCGAAGCGACCAGGGCACGCCAGGGAGTCAGCCAGCCCGACGATTACATGCAAAATGAAATTAGCACCATCGATGATATGAGAACGCTCATCAGGAACGTACGCCGCATTGAGCTGGCGTTTGAAAACTTCCGGTTCTGGGATCTTCGTCGCTGGAATATGGATCTCACTGAGACGGCAGATGGGGTTAGTATTACAAACGGAAATCATAACAGAATTTCCGTTGAAAACAGAGAGTATCAGCCGTACCAGCATTATGGCCCGGTTCCATATAATGAAGTCCTAAAGTTTAGTTTGCAACAGAATTATGGATGGTAATAGAAACAGTAGCACGCTATTTATAAACATTTTAATTAAAGGATTGCGAAAGATGAAAAGGAAGAGTCTTTTAACCGCGTTTATAATGCTGTCAGCCGTCATAACGCTGACGTCATGCCAAAATGAGGGCTGGAATTTCCCGGATTACGAATACCAATCGGTTTACTTTGCATACCAGTATCCCGTAAGGACCATTGTTTTGGGGGAAAGCAAATTCGATAACGAGCTAGACAATAACCGGCAGTTCAAAGTGATGGCCACCACAGCGGGTGTCTATGAAAACGAGAATCATGTGATGATCGACTACGAAGTTGACCCGTCATTGGTCAATAGCCTTCAGTTCAGCTCTAGTGGAAATCAGATCCAGCCGCTTCCGGAAGATTATTACAATTTTGTCGGTGACGCTGAGCAACTTGTGATCCCCGAGGGAGAATTGGCAGGAGGAGTTACCGTACAACTGACCGATTCGTTTTTTGACGATCCCGATGCCGTCAATACAACGTATGTTCTGCCGCTACGGATGACCAGCGTATCAAATGCCGATACCATCCTCTCGGGAGAGGCGAAGGAGATTGTCGATAACCCCAGAAGGGGAGTCGCATCGGACTGGGCTACTCAACCGAAAGACTATACCTTCTACGCCGTAAAGTATATAAACCGGTTGGATGGATTTTACCTGCGCAGGGGAGAAGATGTATTTACGGGATCCGGTGGAAATACAGAAACACGGGTACGGCACGCAGAATTTATCGTAAAGGATGAAGTCGTGGAGCTGAACACGCAGGCGTTGAATCAAGTCGAGTTCCCCCTCGTGCTTCAGGATAACCAGGGGAATAACCTGAACGTGCCGATAATAATCGAATTCGACGATCAGGGTAACATTACTGTTACCGACAATGCGGCGGATTACACCGCTACCGGCAGCGGAACGTTTGTGCATAAAAGCGAATCTCAGGAGAGCTGGGGCGATGAAAGCCGGAATGCGATTTATCTTGATTACGAGATAGACTGGGACAGTTCCCAGCGGCACGTTGAAACCGCAGATACCCTGGTATTGCGAGATCGAGGAGTCGGACTGGAAACGTTTACTCCGTCACTCCCATAAATTTTCATACTAATCTACAGTAGAAGAAAGACTATGACACAGTTATATAAGGCAGGTTTTCTGATAGTTTTACTCGTACTAGCTTCGTGCACCGAGGATAACCCGGCTAACTTTACTATGGAAAAGCCGCAAACTGTTGCAGTGCAAGATTCCATCAACAACGAGTACGATCCTCTTAAATCATATGTTAGCTCAGATTTTATCCTGGGAGCCGGAGTTTCGGTAGGGACCTATAACGAGCAGGGGATTATGTACAGGCTGGTTAACAGCAATTTTCATGAGATTACGGCTGGCTACGGCATGAAGCATGGAGCCGTCGTTCAATCGGACGGAAGCCTTAACCTGGAAGCAGTTAATACCTTTTTGACTGCCGCTGAAGAAGCCG
>JBEPXS010000012.1:4379-20355 GCA_041641755.1 Balneolaceae bacterium | reverse complement strand
CTTGTATTCGTTATATGAACTTCATGATTCAGAAGGGGAAGAGCAGATGGCCCGGCACTGGGCTATGCGCCTTAGAAGGGAATATCCCGAGTCTAGGTATACTGCTCAACTGCAACGAGGCCGTTCCTCTACCCAAACGAGTAATTCTACAGAACAGGTTTTATCCCGAAAAGCAGATAGTATTTTATCTTCCGGTGCATCTGCCGGACAAATAACAGAAAAGCTACGACAACTTTCACTAGCAAATAAGGATACCCTTGCTGCATCCCAGATCCATTACGAGTCAATACGTCGATATATCCGGCTGGCAAAAGAGCAGGAAAAGCTCTCCCAAAAATTAGCTGCGGTCGATTATTTTTCCGCTGATTCAATTTTGTTTATTCCTGAACTGCCGGAGCAGCCATATGAAGGGATGTACTGGGACAGCGTTCGTTCGGTCTTGAAAGAGCATGTGGAGAACTTTGCTGATGATCCGTCTGCTCAAAAAGTAGCCATCCTTTCTGATGAACTTGACAAAACGGATGAATCAGAGCAGAAAAAGGCGGACCTGTTACCGACTTGCCAGAAAGTTGGCCTGGAGCCAAAGATCAGGGGAGGAATGAATAATTTTCTAAACAAAGTAATATTTCCCGAGGAGTTAAAGGACACCAACTTGTCTGGTACCCTGGAGTATGAAATGACTATTGCCGTTAATGGAAGCGTAGAATCTTTTGAGTTGGTTTCACCACAAACAAAACTGGGTATTGAGGAGCGTTTTGCAAAGGCCATTGAGGAATATCTGGTCTTTATGCCGTTCCAGCTGGATCAGAATATTTCAAAGCTTCGTTGTCGCATTACATTCCCGATTAAGCGGTAAGTTCTGAGAAATGCTTTACCATCCCGTTAAAAAAAGCAGCAACCCTTTTTTATTTCTGTATTGTATCCCGATCTCCAATAAGTTGATGGATCGTATCCAGTTGCTGACTTTTCAAATACTTGTCCAGTTGCTTGTTAATGCGCTTGATCAGGCCCGGTCCTTCATACACAAGCCCGGTATAGATCTGCAGCAGATCAGCCCCGGCACGAATTTTTTCCAGCGCGCTTTCGAACGAATTAACTCCACCGACACCGATGATTGGCTTTTGCCCGTTGGTAATTTCATGAATCCACCGGATAACCTGGGTACATTGGTTAGCGATAGCCTGACCGCTAAGACCACCACGCCCCACCTTTTTGAGTCGTTCCGGATTGGTATGTAGTCCTTCCCGGCTGCTCGAAGTATTGCAGGCAATATACCCGTTAATGCGGTGCTGTTCACAGATATTGATAAGGGTATCGAGCTGATCCCGATCCAGGTCAACCGAAAACTTTACGAGGGTAGGTACCACACTGGCATCTTCTTTAATGTTCAATGCTGCAAGGAGTTCATCCAGTGCCCCCGGATCTTCAAAGGTTTTTCCCTTGCTTGTATTCGGGCAGGAGATATTGACGGTGATATAATCAGCCACCTTATGAGCTTCCCGGTAACTGAACAGGTAGTCACGAATCGCCTTGTCACCTACAATATCAGAATCATGCGTTTTAGCGATATTGACACCCAGTGGTATACCAAGCTTCTTTTTTTGAAGCCGTCTTATGATCGTTTGGGCCCCGTCGTTATTCAATCCCATCCGGTTAATGAGTGATTCGTCAGCCTCCAACCTGAAGGCCCTGGGGCGGGGATTACCTGTAGAAGGATTGGCAGTTATGCTACCTACTTCGGTAAAACCGAATCCCAATGCTTCTATAATTTCGGTGATTTCACCATTTTTGTCGAAACCTGCAGCCAGTCCGATGGGATTTTGAAATTTCAGGCCCCAGAACGTCTGGCTGAGCCGGGTGGACTGATAGTTGTACAAGCCTTTGCCCGCCAGTTTGAGAAAAGCATTCCGGGAAGCGATTTTTCCCAGATCCAAGGCGGCTTTATGTGCTTTTTCGGCCTCAAGGTCGAACAAGAGAGGCTTAATAATTGATTTGTATATCATTCCGAATGTGATGAACTTCAAAGCCGCTTCAAATGTACAAGCTCTGCATAAGAAATGAAATTAAATACCACAGAAGATCTGTATAATTTTTTAGAAGAGATGCCCTCGTTTCAGAATACCGGCCCAGAAACGGCGCGATTTGATCTGGAACGGTTCGACAGGTTTTGCGAGGCGATAGGAAAACCTCATCAGGATTATCCGACTATTCATGTTGCAGGTACCAACGGCAAAGGCAGCACCTGCCGAATTTTAGGTGCCATCTATCATGAGGCTGGATATAAAACAGGCTTGTTCACTTCACCTCACCTTATGGAATATCGGGAGCGGTTCCAGGTAGGGGGCGAATGCATTACTGATCAGGAGCTATTGGAATTTTTCAATGAATACGGACCTCAGGTTGAAAGCTTTGAACTTAGTTATTTTGAACTGAGTACCGCTATAGCATTCTGGTGGTTCAGCGCACAGCAAGTGGACCTGGCTATAATAGAAGTGGGGCTGGGCGGCCGACTGGACGCCACAAATGTGATTACCCCGCAAGTGTCGGTAATCACCAATATTTCGTTGGACCATACCAATATTCTCGGGGACACTATCAGTGCCGTGGCGAAAGAGAAGGCTGGTATCATAAAACCCGGAGTTCCGGTAGTAACGGGTAATGTTGTTCCTCAGGCCCGAGAGGTGATAGAAAAAGTGGCCGAGAGCCGGGACAGCAAGGTTATTCAGGCCCTGGCATTAAACCCTGTCTGGACCGCCGGGCAGTGCCAGCTGACATATGGTGGAGATACGAAAGTGCTCTCTACAGACCTGGAAAACCCGGTGCAGGTATATAATATTGCAGTTGCCTGTCAGGTTACAGCTACACTTGAAGAGAAATTACCTGTTTCGGAAGAATTTCTTGTAAGTGGCTTGAAAAAAGTTAAGAGTATATTTACACTGCCCGGCCGGTTTGAGAAATTGGATCTCGGGCTGGAATGGTACTTTGATGGTGCTCACAACGTCGATGCAGTTAAAAGTATGATCAATGCAGTAACGCGTATAAAGCCTGTGGACCAGGCTGTACTGGTCTTAAGCCTGATGCAGGACAAAATAAACAAGCCTTTGATGGATGAGTTTCAGAAATTCGGAAAAATCTACTATTATAAAGGTAGCTCTCAAAGGGCAGCCGGCATTAAGGAGATTAGAAAGTGGGTGCCCAAAGTGGATCACTTTCAGGACGAAGAAAAACGACTAACACCTTTTTTAAAAGAACTTGAGTCAGAATTAGTAATTTTTGCTGGAAGTTTTTACTTTTACTCAGCGGTACGGAAGTGGTTACAAACACTCCATCCCGATTAATAACCAGCTTCTTATCTATTTTGATTGCTTACATTTGCAGTATGGCAGTGTAACCAACTCTCTAAAGCACACGAATTTTTTCACTTAGTACGATTTTTTCATCTCACATTAATTTAATCAATTACAGTAAATAGAGCATTATGTCGGATATCCAAACCGATGGGTTGACTGAAGAAGAAATTGAAAAACTACATCGTAAGACGGTCAAAGAACTACAGGAACTTGCCCGCAAACAGGGGTTAAAGTCGGTAACCGGATTACGAAAGAAACAACTTATTGACAAGATTAGCGAAACCGCCAGAAAGCAAGCTGAATCGATGCCTAAAGACAATTCTGATTCTTCAAACAATAACAACTCTGAAGAAGAAATACAGCATACTCAACCGTACAAAAAGCGGTCTGATAGCAGTGGTAATTCAAACAGAAACAGATCCAGAAAAAGATCGAAGTCTAAGTCGGGGGGCAAAAAGAAGAAAAAAAGTGTTCACGATGTATTACCGGACTCTGATGCTCCTACTCTGGAGGAGCGTATTAAGGAGATCAGGCCTGATTTGGGACCCTATTTGGTCAATGAAGGGACGTTGGAGATCTTACCGGATGGATATGGATTTCTGCGTTCTGTAAACTATAACTACAAGGCAAGTCCGGATGATATTTATGTTTCTCCTTCACAGATCAAGCGATTCCGCCTGAAACAGGGAGACTGTGTGATCGGTATTATTCGTCCGCCCAAAGTAGGTGAACGGTATTTTGCGTTATTGCGGGTAGATGGGGTTAATGGCAAAATTCCGCACGATATGGACAACAGGGAAGATTTTGAAGATCTGTTGCCGATTTATCCTAATGAACGTTTTAAGCTTGAATATAAGCGCAATGAGTATACAACCCGCATTATCGATCTTTTTGCTCCGCTTGGCAAAGGACAAAGAGGGTTGATTGTAGCGCAGCCTAAAACCGGTAAAACAACCATACTACGGAATATTGCAAATGCTGTAAATCACAATGCACCTGACACCAAGGTGATCATTCTACTTATCGATGAGCGTCCTGAAGAGGTTACTGAAATGGAGCGTAATGTGGACGATGCGGAAGTGGTGGCCTCCACTTTCGATGAGCGCCCGGAAAATCATATCGGACTGTCAGAAATTGTTTTTGAAAAAGCAAAACGCCTTGTCGAAAGCGGCCATGATGTGCTGCTTCTTATGGATTCCATTACCCGCTTGGCCCGGGCCTACAATATCTGTGCACCCAATACCGGTCGTACGATGTCCGGTGGAGTTGATTCAGAAGCGCTCAAAGCTCCGCGACAGTTGTTTAGCTCTGCCCGGAATATTGAAGATGGAGGCAGTCTTTCCATACTGGCTACTGCACTAGTACAGACTGGTTCTCGTATGGACGACCTGATTTTTGAAGAGTTTAAAGGTACAGGTAATATGGAGATTGTTCTGGATCGTAACCTGGCCGATCGTCGTATCTATCCGGCCATTGATATTTTTAAGAGTGGTACGCGTCGCGAGGAACTTATCGTGCCTGAAACCGAGCGGGAGAAAGTGGTGCTGCTACGCAGATACCTAAATCGCATGAATGCCAACGAAGCGATGGAATTTACGCTCGACAAGATGAAAGGTACCGATGATAATGAAGAGTTCTTGTTATCGATGAACAAGTAAGCTTTGTCAAGGCTGCTTACCTTTATTGTAGTATCAAAATAAGTCTTGGAGGCCTTTGTAAAACTCTATTGCCATTCATTGCGCGAACGAACTCTTTTCCTGCCATTCCCCGGACCCCGAATTGATGCTTTTTTACATCTCTGCATATTCATCCGGTAAGGTCTCTACCCCTGGAAATCAAACTTGCTCTTGGTGCGAGCGTCCGCTCAAGCCCTTGTATTGGGCCACAGCCAGAATGATCGCACGAGCGAGACGCTCGCGCTAGTTCGGTTAGGATGCTAATACTAACTCCCTTTGCAAAGTCCTCTTGGAATAGATTTCTGTATCAGGCTAAACTTTGCTAAATATCTTTCAGTATATATTTCTCCCTCTCATCCTTGCTTAGCATACCTGCCTTCGAGTATAGTGAGTGGTAAAACAACAGGCATGCATTTTCCTCATAAACCTTTCGCATAAGCTGAATTTTTTTCTTTTTGGCTTGTTTGGGATGGATATCGATCTGCCGCATGGCATACTGATTCAGGTGTTTCTCACTTGGTAACAGGTCTCCCAGGTAGTAGGCTGATTTCTTGTTGTCATAAATACGTACAACCTGATGGCCGGGGGTATGTCCGCCAGTCCACAAGACCTGCACGCCAGGGACTATTTCGTTGACATCGTCTTCCAATAACACAAGAAAGTCATCTGCAAAGAGCCGGTATAAATCATCCAGTTTGTAACTGACACCCTGTACAGGGTTCGGTTGACCTGTTTGTTTTACTGCATATTCCCATTCCCGTTTCTGTACAAAATACCGGGCGTTCGGGAAGGTTGGCTGAGTAAAGGAGTGCTTATCGGTATAAGTAGATCCGGCTGAGTGATCATAATGAAGATGAGAGAAGATAACGTGGGTGATATCCTCCGGAGAAAGATTAAAAATAGCCAAATTTGATGCTACATTTGAGACGTCTGAGTATTCGCTACCGGCATCCAGTCCCCATCCCATGCCTGTATCCAGCAGTATATTATGCTGATCAGAAGAAACAAGTACCGGGTCGATACCTACCGTACTTGAAATCTCTACCGGCAGATCTATTGATGGATCAGAATCCTCTTTATGAAATGCCAGCTTATTAATTTTGCCATCTTCAAAAACTTCAAAACGACCTTCACTGAGTTGTTCTATGGTAAAACGGCCAACTTGCATGCCATCACTGTATGTTTAATTCGTAAGGAAATATTAATAATGGCTCACCCTTCCCATATCTAAACAGAGTTTTAAGCTTTTCAGTTTGATTGTCTGGGAAATAAAACAACTCTCCAATCATTGAACGCGCCTTGGTTTCAGCGGTGTTCAGGAAAAGTTCATACAGATCTTTCTTCTTGGGATAGGTTTCCACGTTGTAAGTTGAAATATCCGCTTTTTCGGCAGCAACGTCCAGTGCCTCTTTCAGTCCACCGAGCAGATCTACCAGGTTCTGTTCCAGTGCATCTTCTCCGGTCCAGACACGTCCCTGCGCCACTTTGTCGACCTCTTCGATAGTCATATTGCGAGACTGTGCAACCTTGCTAATGAATGACTGGTAGAAATTATCGGCAAATT
Source organism: Balneolaceae bacterium (assembly GCA_041641755.1). GTDB lineage: Bacteria > Bacteroidota > Rhodothermia > Balneolales > Balneolaceae > JAMQKA01. Next base: position 13,765 of record JBEPXS010000012.1, on the reverse strand, counting down.
GTTGGAAGGCCTTCCGCTCAGTTTCAGTAAACCCACGTGTAGGATCAAGCCAGTCGGCGTACTGGTGTGATTTTACATTATCAAAAGTGATACCCAGTTCCTCATTCCACAGCTGTTTTGTGTTGAACTTCGTTGAAAACACACCAATAGACCCGGTAATCGTGGTAGATTCAGCTACGATGGAATCAGCTGCCATTGCGATGTAATAACCACCCGAAGCTGCAACAGGTCCCATCGAAGCGATAACAGGCAGGTCTTTTGAGAGGTCTCGCAACTTGCCCCATATCAGGTCAGAAGTGCTGCCAGAACCGCCGGGACTGTTTATGCGAACAACCACTGCTTTGATGTTATCATCCTCGCGTATATCTTCCAGCTGTTTTTCAAAGAAGGAGGTAGTAATGTATTGTTGATTATTGAATGGTGTATTCTCATTTATGCCATATATAATCGGGCCATTGGCATAAATGACCGCAATCTTGTCGCTGGTTGAACTGCTTTCCAGTCCTGCTGTACCCGCCCCAACACGATAGTACCGGTTATTGGAGATTATGGTCAATGACCGATCTTCATCAAGCCCGATCCGGTCTTTAATCAGGGTTTCCACATCATTGGGAGACAAGAGAGAGTCTATCAATCCGTTTTCGAATGCCTCCCTGGCCATTAAACTGGGAGTATCATTCATTAAACCGTTGATTTCATCTCTCGTTTTTCCGGTTTTTTGGTTAACTGCCCCCACAAATGTATCATTGATATCCTGAATTAACTGACTGAGCTGATAGCGACTTTCCTCCGAAAGTTCCTTCTGCATGTAAGGTTCAACGGCAGACTTATACTTGCCATGTCGTGCAATCTCCGCTTCAATCCCAACCTTTTCCAGGAGACCTGTATAAAAGGTAACCTGCGAGTAGAACCCGTCGAACTCAAAAAATGATTCCGTCGGTGCAAATACTGAATCTGCTGCCGTAGCCAGATAATATCCCTTCTCATTATATCCCAGGTCATTGCTGCTGGCATATATAAATTTGTCGGTACTGTCCCGAAATGTTGTTAACATTCGGTGAGCCTCCTGAAGGTTGGCCCATCCGCCAGCCAGGTATTCAATATCCAGCCAGACACCTTTAATTTTATTATGTTTCGCGGCTTTTGTCAGGTTTTCCCGGAGTGATTCCAGCGATACTTTGTTACCCTGGCCAGATGAAAAAAGTTCATTGAAAGGATTGGTTGCCTGCTGTGCCGGTAGGGTCCCCTGCAATTTTATTTTGAGCACGGTATTATCTCGCACATAGGGTTCTGGTTCTCGCGTGCTACCGGCCAGCGTGATAAAAAGTACAATGAAAATGAGAAAAACTGCGATAAGAAAGCCCAGTGTGGAGGCGATCAGGGTTTGAAAAAACTTCATTATGTGGAAATGATTTGTAAGGTTTTGAAATTATATGTAGAACGTGGTATTACACGACTGATAATCACTAATGTTATAATAAGCGTAAATATAAAACAATGAGCAATTATGATGTGATTATAATCGGCTCGGGCCATAATGGGTTGGTGACCGGGTGTTACCTGGCCAAAGCAGGATACTCGGTTCTTGTGCTCGAGCGTCGTGATACAATCGGAGGCGCGGTCTGTACAGAAACCATGTTTCAATCCGACCAACATCCCCAGGGATTTCGTATGGATGTGGGATCCTCGGTGCACATTATGATACATCAGACAGGCATTGTAGAGGAACTGGAGCTGGAGGATTATGGGCTCGAGTATATTGAGATGGACCCGATCATGTCATATCTATTACCTCCCACACAGGATGAGAAGGGGGTTATTCATTTTTATAAGGATCTGGATCGAACACTACAGTCCATTGCTGAGACAGCTCCTAGGGATGTTGAAAACTATCGTGAGTTTGTCGAATTCTGGGGACGGGTGAACAAGGGTGTGTTAAAAGCGTTTATGGTACCGCCATCAGGTAAAAATATCGTCAGCGAATTGGCAAAGGGGCAGATCAGAGATGGAGCGATGTTTAAAAAAGGAGAGCAAACAGCGGGGTTACAAAAAATATTCAGTAGTTACGGCAAGGTGGTGGATGATGCGTTTGAATCGCCCTGGATGAAAGCGGCCCTCACTTGGTTTGCCGCTCAGTCGGGACCTACACCGGATCATCCCGCTACGGGCGATTTTGCCGGCTGGCAGTCGATGCTCCATCAAAGCGGAGCCAAGCATCCCAAAGGCGGAAGCGGGATGCTTACACAGGCAATGGCTCGTTTTTTGAAGGTTCATGGCGGAACTGTGCGTACCGATTCTCCTGTAGAAAAGATAATAGTTGAAGATGGTCGGGCGATCGGTGTCAAAACTGCAGAAGGTGAAGATTTCATGGCTGATACCATCGTGTCTAACGCCCATGTCCAAACGACGATGATGAAGATGGTCGGGCGCCGACATCTTGACGCTTCACTGTACGAAAAAGTTGAGAATATCAATGTGGGAAACGGGTTCGGCATGGTGATTCGTTGTGCGGTGGAGGAGCTGCCGAATTACACCGCCTGTACCGGTGATCCCGATATACATAACGGCATGCAGCTATTGGCACCCTCTGTTCAGTACCTGAACAATGCGATTGGTGATTATACCAGGGGAATCCCACCCAAAGATCCAGCGGTTCTGGCGATGACCTTTTCAAAGATCGACCCCGAAGTAGCCCCGGATGGTACTCATACCCTGTATGCCTGGGCGCAATGGCATCCGTATGAACTCAGAAATGGCGAACATTGGGACGATATACGGGAACGGGAAGCCCAAAAAATATATGATGTCGTTACTCGATACGCTCCAAATATGGGGGATAAGCTTATCGACTGGTATATTCAAACGCCCCTGGATATTGAACGGAAACACGCCATGCCTCGCGGCAATGTGATGCACGTGGAGATGAGTTTCGATCAGATGTTTATGTTCAGGCCCATCCCCGAAATGAGTGAATACAAAACCCCTGTTGACAATTTGTATCTTTCGAGTGCTTCGTGTCATCCGGGCGGTGGTGTTTTTGGAGCTGCGGGACGCAATGCCGCCCAGGTTATACTGGAGGATCTCAAGAAACAGAATTGGTTTTTCTAAGTAGATAATGCAATCAATAAATCTTATTACTTCCAATTAAAGTAGATAACGGGTTCGGATAGGAATAATGGAAAGAAAATCATTTACCAATTCATTTGTAGAAGTAGATCTTGGGGATTTGAGGAACAACATCCGGGTTTTGAAAAATTTTCTTTCTGAGGGCGTAAAGCAGATGGCGGTAGTTAAAGCCGATGCTTACGGTCACGGGGCGGTAAAGGTGGCCCGTGCCATTGAGGAGCAGGTAGACTGGTTTGCTGTAAACGATGTAGATGAAGGCCTGGAATTACGAGAGGCAGGGATTAACAATCCCGTTCTCGTCTTTGGTGTTCCAACGGATAACACAGCCCCGGCTTATCCTGATCACAACTTAACCGCCACCATTAGCTCGAATCAGCATTTTGACTTGTTACGACAGGGAACGAAGTATCACCTGAATTTTGACACAGGGATGGGGCGCCTTGGATTATATCGGGATGAAATCACCAAAACCCAAAACAACATAAGCACCTATAATAACTTAACTTGTACAGGGATATACTCTCATTTTGCTACTGCCGATGACCCCGGTTCTGCCAAAGCCGAAAAGCAGCTTAAACTTTTTACGTCCATACGAAATAGATTTGATTCTTCCCTTTTAACCCATATGGGTAATACCGGCGGCACGGCTTTTTATCCGGCATCTCATTTTGATATGGTTCGAAATGGAATTGGAATTTATGGGTATCCTCCGGGGTCGACACCAGTAGAAGGATTGAAACCGGCCATCCGATGGCAGTCTGAACTGGTACAGATAAAGCAGATCAGAGAGGGGGAAACTGTCAGCTATGGAGCGCGATGGCGTTCACCTGAAGATGGTTATATTGGAGTTGTTCCGGTGGGCTATGAGGAGGGTGTCCCACGGGTATTATCAGGACAATTGGAAATTGCAGTAGAAGATAGCTTGTACCCGGTTGTAGGTACGGTAACAATGAATTACATTATGATTTTCCTCGGATCATCACATCAGTTCGAGGTCGGTCAACCGGTAGAGGTCTTGGGGGGGTCGGCTCTGACGGCCGATCATTGGGCCAGTCGCTGTAATACCATCCCGTATGAAATAGTAAGTGGGATTTCCCGGAGGGTTCCCCGCAGGTACGTATAGCGTTGGAAAAGCTAGCCGCCAATTCTTGCCAGCTTCACGTCGTAAACGAGGGTATCATTTCGCAGGTCAAAACCATTCGTGCCGCGCTGTGCATCACCATAACCAAGACTGGGCGGGATAATGATTTTGCGTTTTTCCCCTTCATACATACCCAACAGTCCTTCACGGAAGCCCTCGATCAATGAAGATGAGTTCCCCTGGGCAACAGGGGTCAGGTTGGTGAAGACGGCAGGCGTTGTTCTGCCACTGGCATATGAGCTGGCAAAAACAGTTCCATCGTAGGTTCGTCCGGTATAGTATAAACTAATCTGGTCTCGCTGATTCACGGGAGGTAAAACCTCGGCACCTTTTTCAATAATGTGAATAATAAGGCCATCCTCTCTGGTAATGGTACTTTCAGCCTCGGCAATAGAATATGGAGGTGGAACAGTTGAAAAATCAGGTCCTGAAATGGTATTACTGTCGCCACTGCAACCCTGTAGGCCACTTAACATAGTAATTGCAAAAACAAGAAGCAGCAGTGTTTTAATTGTACCGGATAATCTCATCAAAATATATAAACAACTTTTCTTTGAATTTTCGACTTTTAAAACGACACGGAAAGTAAAGGAATTTACATTCAGGTGCTAATAACGAAATACACCCCAATGAATTATTCTTCGCCCCAAGCTTTTTTCAATTCTTTTTCGCGTTGACGAACACCCATTTTACTCACCCATATGGAAAATTGATAGAGCAGTAGCAACGGTATGGCGATAAGCACCTGGGAGACCGGATCGGGCGGTGTTAAAAATGCGGAGATGATAAAACAGGTTACAATAGCATGTTTTCTGTACAGACGTAAAAAATCCGGGGTTAACAAACCGAATTTGGATAAGAAATAGCTTACCACCGGCAGTTGAAATATTACTCCACATGATATTACCCACATTGTGAGTGAACTGAAATATTCGTTTATATCAAAGTCGTTGTGTATGACGTCAGCGATCTGGAACTGGCTGAAGAATTGCACAGCAAACGGAACCAGCACAAAATATCCGAAACAGATCCCAAGGAGAAAAAACAGGGTCATAAATGCTACATTGAAACGGGACTTCCACTTTTCGGCGCTTTCCATGGCAGGTTCCACAAACGCCCATAATTGATAAAAGAAAATGGGGGAACCGATGATAAAGCCCATTACAATAAGGGTACCCCAATAGGTGAAAAACTGACCGGGTAATTTACGGCTCTGCAGCGTTAAATCTATAGCATCAATACCAAGGATCTGATACACAATAAAGTCGGCACGTGTTGGCCCCAACATCACTTTGTTGACCAGGAAATCACCAAAGATGAATGCGATCACCATCCCGAATGCAACTCCTCCGAAGCCTTTGATAAGATGCCAACGCAGTTCTTCCAGGTGTTCGAGGAAGGACATCTCATCAGTACGATCCTTGGGCATGGTAGCCTCAGGCGGATCGGGAGTCATAATTTGTCTGTCTTCTGCCATTGTTCGTCAATCTAAAACTGTTATCTGTGACAGCTGATTTTTTTAAAACGATAGATTAGTGTATCAGTTGATACTGAGAGCGATCATTAAATTAAGCTGTCACAAAATTGTAAAGCGGGAACCGGTCGCAAAGCTCTTTTACTTCCTGTTTTACTACTTGCCGGAGATCTTCATCCTCTGGCTTCTGAAGTACTTTGTCAATGAGTTCAGCTACATGTTCAAATTCATCAGTTCCAAAACCGCGGGTCGTCATAGCAGGAGTACCAATTCGGATACCGGAAGTCACAAACGGACTCTGGTCATCAAATGGTACCATATTTTTGTTAAGTGTGATGTTGGCTTCTTCCAGCGCTTCCTCGGCTTTTTTCCCAGTCAACCCTTTATTGCGCAGGTCAACAAGTATAAGATGGTTGTCGGTTCCGCCACTAACCAGGTTGTATCCCATCTCTTTGAATTTTTGAGCCAGGGTCTGTGCATTGTCTTTAATCTGTTGCTGGTAGCTATTAAAATCATCTTGCAGTGCTTCTCCAAATGCCACAGCCTTGGCCGCTATCACATGCATTAACGGACCGCCCTGTGTGCCAGGGAACACACCGGAATCGAGAACTTCACTCCAGTTTTTGGTCCGTCCCGACTTGCGGGCGGTAATCCCGAGGGTATTTTCGCCGTCATTGCCGAGTAAGATCATTCCGCCGCGCGGTCCCCGCAGTGTCTTATGAGTAGTTGTAGTAACTACATCGCAATAGGGCAGGGGATCATTCAGCAGATCAGCAGCGATGAGTCCGGCCGTATGAGCCATATCCATCCATAGGTAAGCGCCTACCTCATCGGCAATAGCACGGAACGCTTCGTAATCGAGGTCGCGGGGATAAGCCGAAGCCCCGATAGAAATCAGCTTGGGTTTCACTTTTTTTGCCTTATCGCGTACCTTGTTCATATTGATGCGCCCGGTCTCTTTATCGACCCCGTAGAATTCAGATTGATAAAGAATGCCGGAAAAATTGACAGGTGAGCCATGTGTCAGGTGCCCGCCGTGTGAGAGATCTAGTCCGAGAAGTGTTTCTCCCGGTTTCATGAAAGCCAGGTAAACAGCCGCATTTGCCTGTGCCCCCGAGTGAGGCTGTACGTTTACCCAATCGGCTCCAAAAAGTTGTTTTGCTCGTTCTCTGGCCAGCTCTTCCACCTGGTCAACAAATTCGCACCCCCCATAGTAGCGTTTGCCGGGTAGCCCTTCAGCATATTTATTGGTCAGTGTCGATCCCATCGCTTCAATCACGGCGCGTGAGGCAAAATTTTCTGAGGCGATAAGTTCCAGGTTGTCGTTCTGGCGGTGGCGTTCTTTGTCGAGCAGTTCAAAAATTTGCTGATCTTTTTCGGAAAGAGATTTCATTTATCGTCGTTTTCGGTTAATGAGTGAATTTTATTAACACGCCGTTCATGCCTTCCGCCCTCAAACTCAGCATCCAGCCAGGATTCTAGAATCGATCGAATCTGATCTTCGTCCAACTCCCGGCCCGGCAGACAAATAATATTGGCATTGTTATGCTCACGGGTAAGGGCGGCAGAAGCATCATTATATGCCAGGGCAGCTCTGATATTCTTAAATTTGTTGGCCGTCATGCACATTCCCTGGCCGCTTCCACACACAAGGATTCCCTGATCGTGTTCGCCGGAATTAACCTTTTCAGCCACCTGTACAGCAAAGTCGGGGTAATCAACAGAATCTTCGGAGTGGGTGCCGAAATCGATCGGCATATGTCCCATCTCCTCAAGTATTTCAATCGCTTTTTCTTTGGCTTTATACCCGGCATGATCGCTGGCTATTGGGATAATCATCGGATTTGAACGTATGGTTCGAATTGTTTGGAAACAGCCCTAAATATCATCAAAAAATTTCTTAGTAAAAAGTAAATTGATCTAACAAAAAAGAAAGTGGTTTCCAATGCTTAATATACTCCTCGTTTTGATACTACATCGTGTCAACCAGGGGCCGGATTTATCCCTCGATATAATTTGCTGAAGTCAGGGCATACTCAATAAACAACTATTCTATTAAGGAGTCATCTCGACCACAAGGGAGAGATCTTTGTTAAAATGGCATGCTATCGGATACAAAGATTTCTCATTTCAAGGCTCCATTCGAGATGACGGAGAATAGCATTTTATTTTTCTATTCTTATTTCGAACATACATTAAGTTCTATTTTTGAAAATATTTTTAACGTCCGCTAATCAATGCGTATATAAGGATATTGGTGCCCATCTGCAGTGCGCTGCGGCGGAGGGGTTCGGGATTATTGTGGACTTCCGGGTTGGCCCATCCGTCGGCCAGGTTTGACTCATAAGTATAAAAAGCCACCATACGCCCATTGCGGAACAGGGCAAATCCCTGAGGTGGTTTGTTATCATGTTCATGGACTTTTGGCAACCCGTCTGGGAAGTCGTATGCCTGGTGATAAATAGGATGCTCAAACGGCAGCTCCACCAATTCCTCATCGGGATATACCTGGCTAATCATTTTTCTGAAGTTGTCATCCAGCCCATAGTCGTCGTCGATATAGAGAAACCCTCCGTTTTCAAGGTACTCCCTGATATTATTGGCTTCAGTTTCGTTTACAACGATGGTGCCATGGCCCGTCATAAAAGCAAACGGGTATTGATGGAGATCGCGGCTACCGAGGGCGACGTCATCATAGTCTGTATCAAGACTTACTGGCACCTGGCTGTTGGCAAACTCGATCAGGTTCTTCAGGGCAGAGGGATCGTTATACCAGTCTCCCCCGCCGCGGTATTTAATACGTGCTAGTTTTAATTCTCCTTCAGATTGAGCCTGCAGTGGAGGACTCATACCTGAAACTAATAGGAGTGTTATCAGTACTGGCAAAAACCTGTTGATCATAAAAATTAAGTACGTTCTTCAGCTGTAAAATTAAATATAGAAAAAGATTAGCTTAATAAATGCTAAGCGAATCGTCAGAGCGAGATCAAAAAGCTGTCTTTCGACCGCGTAGTGGTGATAAGAAGCTATTTTAATTAAATTGATTACTCAAAATAAACAAACTGATATTGAGACGCATTATTATGGATTATGTTCAGAAGGGGAACCGCAATTTACTAAGCAAAAAGCGATGGGGCGTGTTAGCCTCTCGTAAAGAAAATCAGAACATAACACAAAGAGTCATTCAGTTCATCAGCAGGATAAATCAGCTGGAACATGTTTTAATGAGCGGCTGGCATTCCCCCACCGAAAAACAGGTGCACAATTTTTTGATTAACGAAGGGATTCCGCATATCCATCTGGAAGCCAAAGGGCTACCGTATGCCGAGTGTAAACTCGGAGGAAAGGATCTGCTTTTTATCAGTACTTGTGCCGATACTGTGAAGCGTATTACCCGGGCAAGAGCACTTCGCAGAAATGAGATGTTGTGTGAACTCAGTGATCAGCTTTTGATACCCCAAATCAATCCGGGAGGGAAGACTCACGCACTGGTAGAGCAGTATTGTACAAAGAAAGATGTCTTTCTGTTTGATGCCGGGGGTAATCCGGGGCTTCTGGAGAAGGGAGCCAAACCTATCCGGGAACATGGATCTAAGTAGCCGAACCGGTGAGTTTTTACTGGTTCCTGCGAAAATAAACTTTAAC
>JBEPXS010000012.1:0-4369 GCA_041641755.1 Balneolaceae bacterium | reverse complement strand
AACTTTAACAGTATCGCTGGCCAGGCTTCCGAACACCCCAATTCCACCTTCCACATTGTATATGACATTTTGAAATTCACCGGGTGGAAGTGTACTCCCACCTCCCTGAACATCTTCACTGCGTTTAAAGTCGTACATGTTATCATCAATCGCATTGGCGATAATGAAATTGTCCTCATAAAAAGCTACTGCCACCCACGGCACACGCAGGGTCAATGTTCCATCTTCGTTCTGTTCATAATTTTCTTCGTTCACTATATTCGAAGAGTTATAGTAAAAGTTTTCAATATTTTCATCCTGCTCATTTACCTGGTCCCAATAAAAAGGAGTAAGGTCATCTGCTTCCGGATTGAGAGCTTTCAGGGTGAAGAGGAAGAAGGTTTGGCGACCCGGGTATTGACTCCGGGTGGTATTGATAGTTACCTGTCTGGGATCCTGGTAGGCTATGCTATCCGCTATCTGATCTCGATTGAGGATAGAAAAGTCGCCAGGTACGATTGTAGTGGCCCGTATGTCGGTATCGGAGTTACTAATAGAGACATGCAGCTCATACTCCCGACCGGGCAGCACGCGATGCGGGTTGTTCGTTATATAGACTCCGGCAGATTGACGAACATATAAAAAGCGCTGTTCTATCGACTCTCCCTGTTCGTCAAGCAGCCGAACTTCTACATTAGCATCATTGATGGCTACATCGCTGAACTGGTATTTTTGATCAACGGGTACTGTAGTAGAAATCCGTACCTGGGGAAGCGTGCGGTTGGCAACGAGGTACGATTCAATTACATAGTCTTTTTCAAATTCGTCCTGTGGATACAAATCGCATCCTATTGCACTAAATAGCACCAGAAGAGACAGAATTAATTTTGGATAGTTGTTCATATCGGAGTTAAAAATTGACGGTATATGAAATATTCGGAAGAATCGGGAGCATAGTAACCTCCTCGCGGTCAATTGGATTTTCCGAGGTATCAAAATTATAGAACCATATATTTTTTCGGGAATACACATTAATCAACTGGAACTGCCATTGGGCTTCTCCGATTCCAAAAAAACTCCCGGAACGGGTAAAACCAATATCCAGACGGTGGTAGGAGGGTAGTCGCGAGGCGTTCACCTTACCTATGACCAAAGCATCGAGCGGTTGCGACTCTGTGGGGAAATCCAATGCTACTGTACGGCCGAGTGGCTTTGTATACGCTTGCCCGGTAGAGTAGTTAAATACCGCAGACGCTTCCCATCTCAGGCTCAGACGATAGTTCATTACCAGGTTTAGATCGTGTTTCCGGTCATATTTTGGGGGAAAGTACCGGGCATTTTGGGATTCTCCTATTGGAGTATTAAACGTTGGATACTTTTGACGCGATACGCTGAATGTGTATCCCAGGAAGCCGTTTAGTCGTCCCACTTGCCGCTCAAACATCAGTTCGGCCCCGTAGGCATAGCCGGTCCCGAACCGGAACAACTGGTCATAATCCAGGCCGGCTACATCTGGAATAAAAGGATTCAGATCAAACAAATCTTCCATCGTGCGGTAGTAGATCTCCAGGTCCAGACCATACCCCTCCCACGGTAGGGTTTTAGCACCAATCACGAATTGATCCCCAAAAGCCGGTTCCACTCCCTCATCCGTGGTCAACCAAGTATCAAAACCGGAAAAGGCTTCATTGGTGACGAGTGTTAAAAACTGGTTATACCGACCGTAGGCAGCTTGAAGCCGGATCTCATCACTTGGCTGATACTCAAAAGAAATACGGGGAGCCAGTTCCCAATAATTACCCTCACTGAATCCGTTGAGACGGAGTCCGGCAGTAAGTTCGATTTGATCGGTGATATTCCACTCATCCTGTGCGTACACGGACGTGTAATGCGATTGTATATGCGAGCTGAACGTATCTTCTCCGTCGAAGGTATCCTCCACTTTGAGGGTCATGATGCCACTCCAAAATCCAGTCGAAATTAAGTGCTGGCTATTCGGCTGATATTCGATATCTCCCTTTACGGAAAAATCATAGATGTTATTGGATCGCTTAAAGCTGGTCTGTGCTATATTTAAAGATGGAAAATTAAAATAACGCGATCCGCTAACAGTAAGATTGGAAAAGACCTTGTTCGAGAAAATGTGTGTCCAGGAAGAACTGAGGGTTTGGTTGCCGTAGTTCAATTTGATATTCGCATCATCGGCAAAAGGAAACCTTAGATTATCAATACCAGAGTAGAAAGCGAGTGAGAACTTATTGTTGGGATCCGCATCGTAATTTACTTTGCCATTAAGATCCAGGAAGTAAAAACTCTCCGGAATGTTGTCCTGGCTCTGCTGCAGAATGGCCAGCATGGGTTCTAATGTTGAGCGGCGTACGGCCAGCATATATGAACCCTTCTTGAGCGGTCCCTCGATAGAAAAACGGGAAGCCAGCAATCCGACCGAGGCGGAACCGGCAAACTCATTACGGTTACCATCTTTATTATAGATAGTAAGAACCGAACCTAGTCGCCCACCATATTCAGCAGGATATCCTCCTTTGTAAAGCCGTACATTTTTTACAGCATCAGGATTAAACGTTGAGAAAAAACCGAAAAAGTGGGTGGGGTTGTATACCGTTGTCCGGTCGAGCAGAATTAACGTCTGGTCGGGGCTGCCACCACGAATATAAAGACCGCTGGAAAAATCTGAAGATGCTTTAACCCCCGGTAATAGTTGTACCGATCGGAACAGATCAGCTTCAAACACCGAAGGAGTCTTCTTTATTAACTCGGTTTGTACCTGGGCTACCCCAATATCTTTTTGCTCCTCCTTTTCCATTTTCGATTCAACCACGATCTCATCCAGCCTAACGCCTGCCGGTGCGAGTTCGATATCGAGGCGCAAATTTTCACCCTCTTCCAGCGAAATGTTTTCCGTATGACTACGGTATCCGATATATGAAATCTGAATAGTGTAGTCTCCAGGAGTAATATTGGTGATGGTATAATATCCGGATGTATTGGTTGATGTGCCTTTCTGGTTGTTCTGAAGGGCCACATTAGCCGCAATAAGGGTTTCCCCGGTTTCAGAGTCTGTTACGTAACCATTAACGGAAGCAGTTTCCTGGGCAAAAAGAGGGGACAGGGGAACAAGAAAAATGAATGCCGTAATAAGAAGCGTTCTCAAGAAGAAGAGATTTTAGCGTTTAAATTCGGTATCAATAACGCAAGAGGAAACGAAAAGTTACAGAAATTTTAATTCTAATAACTAATTAAATTTATGTTAATTTATGGCGCTTTTAGAATCGTCCAAGAATTAGTTTATTTCTCCGAGTTTTAAATAAGTAATATAGTTAATAATGAGTAACAGCTCCCAAAACTGGATCGTCCTCAAGTTCGGAGGAACCAGTGTATCATCCCAGAGTAATTGGCAAAATATAGCTACCATTCTGAAAAACCGGCTGTCCGAAGGATACCGGGTCTGCCTCGTACATTCCGCCCTGAGTGGAGTATCCAATAAGTTAGAAAAGATTATCGGGAATACAGGGAATGATGTAACCGAAAAGATCGTGGATGAGATCAAAAAGCAACATCGCGACCTGGCCAGAGACCTGGATCTTGATGCCGACGAATTACTCCAGGAAGAATTTGATGAACTGGAACAGCTGGCACGGGGTATAGCACTACTACAGGAAGCGGGGTATCATGTCCAGGCACGTATAATGGCGCTTGGTGAATTAATGTCTACCAAGCTTGGAGCCGCCTATCTAAACAAGCAGGGACTGAAGGCTGTATGGAAAGATGCCCGCGATATACTACGGAGCGTACCCGTTAAGAATGCCAGTGAAAAATCACTTGTACTCTCTGCCGTGTGCGATACCGATGAAGATAAAGCGTTGCAGAAAGAGTTAGCCAGCGAAAGCGATCTTATCCTAACGCAGGGATTCATCGCCAGCGATACCGACGGCGAAACCGTGGTGCTGGGGCGTGGAGGTTCGGATGTTTCGGCTTCTTACTTTGCAGCTAAATTGACTGCCGATCGGTTGGAGATATGGACCGACGTACCCGGCATGTTCTCGTCGAATCCACACGAAATTCCCTCGGCCCGTCTGTTGCAACAGTTGAGCTATGCCGAGGCGCAGGAGATAGCCACAAACGGGGCCAAGGTACTGCATCCCCGCTGCATTATGCCGGCGCGCGTGCACAACATCCCGATCCAGATTAAATGGACACAGGACCCAAAACAGGAGGGAACGACTATCTCTTCCACCGTGGCCAATGAAGAGGCACTGGTGAAAGCTATTTCAGTACGTGAAAATGTGGTGCTGGTCAGTATGGAAACACTTGGAATGTGGCAACAAGTCGGTTTCCTGGCCGATGCGTTTCAGGTGTTTAAAAGACATGG
>JBEPXS010000011.1:0-20562 GCA_041641755.1 Balneolaceae bacterium | reverse complement strand
ATAAACTGGCTGTAGAACTTATTCCCCTGAAAGAACTTGAACAAAAAATTAAAGACGTTATAACCGATCAGGGAGCCTTAAGAAATGATGCCAGCAGCGAACTGCAATCGATCCGTTCCCGGCTGGAAAAAAGGCAAAATGACCTGCGCAATACGATCAACAGGGTGATGAGCCGGGCCACCAAACAGGGTATGGCCTCTGATGAAGGTCCTACACTGAGAAATGGACGTATGGTGATCCCCATTCAGGCTGAGTACAAACGAAAAATTCAAGGCTTTGTCCATGACGTCTCCTCGACCGGTCAGACGGTCTACCTGGAACCGGTAGAGGCACTTGAAATTAATAATGAAATTCGACAACTGGAATCGGAGGAGAAACGTGAAATAGAACGTATCCTTCGAAAGCTTACCGACGCAGTTCGTAAAAACCGAGAATTTCTGCAACAGAATACTGATATACTGGGTAGGATAGATATGATTGCCGCGCGGGCTCAGCTCAGTATCGATCTCGATGCCTTTGTACCCGTACTCTCCAACGGACGATATATTCGCCTTAAGGAAGCGTATAATCCAATCCTCCTACTAAAAAACAGATCGCTAGAAAAAGAAGAGCAGGAGCCGGTCATTTCTCTCAATATGGAACTTGAGGAGGAAGAGCGCTGCCTGATGATTACGGGACCTAATGCCGGGGGTAAGTCTGTGGCTATTAAGACCGTAGGGTTATGTGCAATGATGATGCAATCCGGCTTTGCGATTCCTGCCAAAGATACGTCAGAACTGCCGGTATTCAGCGGTCTTTTTGTGGATATGGGAGATGATCAATCAATAGAAAACGACTTGAGTACATTTTCCAGCCGTTTGAAGTGGATGAAGTCGGTAATGGACGAAGCAGATGGACGAAGCCTGGTATTGATTGATGAGGCGGGTGCCGGCACCGATCCCGATGAAGGGGGCGCACTTTACCAATCGCTGATTGAACACCTGATCAAACGCGGTACTCTTACACTGGTGACCACCCATCATGGCTCGTTGAAGGTTTTTGCCCACGAACATAAGCAGGCTGTAAATGGATCGATGGAATTTGATCAAGCCACACTTTCTCCTACCTACCGTTTTAAAAAAGGGATTCCCGGCAGCAGCTATGCTTTTGAAATTGCCCAACGTATGGATCTGAGTAATGACCTATTAGAAAATGCTCGTCATATTACGGGATCTTCCAAGCAGGATATGGAATCCCTCATCAATGAACTGGAGGCTAAAGCACAGGATGCTGAGAATCTTAAGGAGGATTATAACCGTCTTAAGAAAAAGATGAAGACAGAGCGCCAGAAATATGAAGACAAACGACGAGCGCTTGAAAAAGAGAAAGATCAGATCCGTGAAAAAGCCTTGAAACAGGCCGAGGAGATTATGCAGTCGGCCAACCGACGGATAGAACAGGCTGTGGAACAGATCGTGGAAGAAGGTAAAAAAGATAAAGAGACGATTAGTAAAGCTCGTGAAGAAGTCTCTGAGCAAAAAGAAGAGATTGAGCAAGAGTTGGATGAACTTGAGTCCAAACAGAAACAGGAGAAACGTAAGCAGCTTTCTGACGAGCCGCCCAAAGTGGGAGACACGGTACGCCTGATGGATGCCAATACCAATGGCGAGCTGGTACAGGTAAACGGAAACCAAGCGGTAGTACAGGCCGGAGGATTACGACTGAAAACGAAATTTAACAATTTGATCAAAGTTGAGGACGCCAGCAAAAAGAAATCTTCCGAAAACCGTATCAAGGTCAATATGCCGCACAGTGCAAGACCTAGTCCCACCAAGCCATCCATCGAAATCCGGGGCCTGCGGGGACATGAGGCAATCAAAGAGGTTGAGCATTACCTGGATAACGCGATAGCTGCAGGTCTTAGTAATGTTGAGATCATCCATGGAAAGGGTGAAGGTATCCTCAAAAACCTGGTGCACGATTACCTTCGTGAACGTCCCGAAGTTGTCAACTTTTCCCTTGCTCCTGCCGATCGTGGTGGTGCCGGGGTGACGTTAGTGAAGCTATAACGTCTAAGACGATATTTTTTTCTGAAAGAACACCTTCAAAAAAACGATCAATAGTACAGAGCCGTACAGCGATCGTTAGCTCACGACTCCACCAATCCAGTTTTACTACAACCCTTTTAACTGTTTGAAAATTGACTCCCAGTCTCCTTCTGCTGTCCGATCGGCCTCAATTTCATGATCATCCAAAAGTTTCTGGGCCACCGCTTTGTCTCCGGCAACAATTGTAGGAGATGTTTTCTTAAGATCGGGGAAAGCAGCCAAGGTACGATTTACAGAACGGCGTGAATGAAAGATAACAACACCAATATCATTATTCGCTACTTGGTTCTGATGTAATTCAAGCTCTTCCTCAGAGGGACCCTCCATTTCATAAAAAATCTGTTCATCTACTTCAATTTCCAGTTCGGTAAGTAAACCGGGAACCTCCTCTTGCTTTTGAGCTCCACAGGGATAAAATACCGGTCCCAACCGTCGAAGCCTCATCAAGAACTCCAACATTTTAATCGGTTCCGGACTTCCAGGATATATAGCCGGAATTCCGTGTTCTTCAAGAACGTCGGCAGCCCGGGGATCGGTCGTAAGGTTGACCCGATCAGTCACAATTTCCATAAAATCGGTATTGTGCACATGTTGCAAAAAGAAAACAGCATTTCGCTTGTGCCCATATATAATATTTTCTGCAGACTCCAACCCATCAACCAGCTTCTCATGGTCTGTTTCTACCGGAACATACTTTTCGAGAGGCAGGTGGATTGTTTCTACATCTTCTTCTGCAGCCTGTTCCAGAAAGTATTCTGAATCTTCTTTAGCTGAAGTCAATAAAATTGTAAAAGAAGTGCTTGCAGACATAACAAATTTTCATTTTCTGTTAAAACATATATCCTATTCCAACATAGACCCGCATCATATCTTTAGAAAAACCCATTTCTCCCCGCAGAATAAGGTCAGGACTAAACAATGATATGGCTCCCCCAACACCTACGGTTTGTTTATAGTCTGAAAACAGATCATTCCAATCATCCTGTTCAGTGAACACCCGGCCTACATCCGTGAACAGATGACCACCCAGCTTAATTGAATACCGTGGGAAAACAAATATCCATTTGCGTAGTTCCAATGAATATAGAACAGAAGAGTTGCCCAGGAATCTATTCAGGGGATATCCCCTGAGTGTTTCGAGATTTCCCAGTGTTGAAAGCTCCCAGTAGGGCAGATCTCCAGCAGCATAGCGCGCCTGAAAACGATTTGCTACCGTAATCCAGTTAAAGAGTCGAAAATAATGTCGATAGTCCGTATCCAGTATCACAAGACCGTAATCGCTGAATAAAAATGTTGGAGCAGCGCGTATCCTTAATTTAGCACGATTTCCTGCGGTCGGATCAAACTCGCTGTTCCTGTTCTCCAACAAAAATCCTGTATTCACTGTATTAACCCAGCCCCCGGATGATCCATTGGGGTGATCCAGGTTAAATTTGGACTGGGGGTTTTTTACCGTAGGAATCTCATATTTTATTCCGAAACCGAAAAGCAGGTCAAAACGTTTTTCCTGCCTCTCCATAATGGGTAACCGGGCTTCGTAGGTAATTGACAATCTCCTGGATTCAAAAAAATAAAAATCATTCTCGTATTGGCATTCACTGAATTCCGTATTATTACCGATCCCAAAATAGGAGTCGTACGTAAAGCGATTGGCAAACAATAAAATATTACTTCGTACATCGCTGCCAAAGGTCTGGGTTCGGTCATATTCAAATTCAAGTTTGAACATCCCCTTTGTTGATGCCAAAAATGACGACTTGATATAGTTTTTAAAAGGCTGGGTTTTGCCACTGTAGTCGATCCGGTTATAGAGGGCACCACCAATAAATCCTATATCTGAATTGTAGGCAAAAGCTGGCAAAAGTGCGGTTTGCACCGAATCGGGTCCCACTTTACCACCTGCAATTTGTGCCTGTACCGGCAAACTACTATATAGAATGAGTCCTCCGACCAAGATAGAGAATAGATGTCTCAGGCAACAATTCAATCCAGCGTTCCCTCCTTTTGTAGCAACTCAATTGTTTCTACAGCGTGGCGTAAATGAGGTATGACGATACTTCCTCCCACCATCAGGGCAACGTTCAAAGCCTCGATAATTTCCTCCTTTGTAGAACCGGTTTTGGCAGATTGTTCCAAATGGTAATCAATACAATCGTTACAACGCAGGACAGTTGAAGCCACCAGTCCCAGCAGTTCTTTTGTTTGGGAGGGTAAAGCCCCTTCGTGGAAAGTATTGGTATCCAGATTAAAGAATCGCTTGATCCCCAAATGATCCAGGTCCATTATCTTTTCATTCATATTCGCCCGGTGAGTACGGAATTCTTCCAGTCTGTTTTTATCTTGTTCACTCATTATCTGTACATATTAACCAAAAAAATCAGCTGATTAAGATACTATATATTATCCTGAACTTTTAATGGCTTTTGGAAATTACTCCTGTAAACTATTATATGTAGATTTAACATCGAATATTATATTATTGAATTTGAGGTTGATTTAACTAATTTGAAGTTGCTTTATACAAACCTGAATAGATCAACAGAAGAACAATAAAAAGCATCAGTGTTTTCCAACAATTCGCCTAAGCACAAAATAGTCGTCATCGGGGATAGCATTAGCCAGGGATTCAAAAACGGTGGCATTTATCGGACCGACCTAAATTTTCCCGCATTCCTTAACAGTTGCTTTGAGCCGGAACCCCAATTTGATCAGCCAAACTTTACAGCCCAGGCCGGTATCCCGCTGAACCTGGAAGTCCTGGTTCGGGGACTATCGGATGAATACGGCGATTCCATTGAATGGAGTGAATACCTGCCCGCGGCCGGCCACCTGTATTCCACCCTTCGTCGTATTAAACAGTATTGGGAGGGACACCTGAGACCGTTGGCTGAAGAACAAGCTCATCCCTATCACAACCAGTCTGTCTGGGGATTTGCCATGAACGATGCCTGGATGATGACCGAACAGCTGAGCAGAAAACATATTGAGATCCATAAAGAGACCTATTCCATTTTTAATGTACTGCCCGACCATGCTATGTACATTACCGCCTGTATGGTGCTGAATCCCTCTTTTGGAGAACGGTTTTCTGAATTTACACAGATTGACAATGCCCAATACCTGCAAAACAATGGTGGGATTGAAAACCTGATTGTGACGATGGGACACAACAATATTATTGGGACTATTACTGATCTAAGGTTTGAGTATACCGAGGCTTCCGATCTTGAAAAACCACCTTCGGAACGGAATTACACGGTATATCGTCCCGAACATTTTGAACAGGAATATCGTAAGTTGGCCGAACGAGTCAGTCATATCGGGGCCGAACGGATTATTACTCCGACCATCCCATACGTCACTATCCCTCCCGTAATCCGTGGAATTAACGAGGACCTGTCAAAAGGCGAGGGAGGTTACTTCGACTATTACACCCGCTTTTGGATCTGGGACAGCGATTTTGATCCGGATAAGCATCCCCATTTTACCAGGGATGAAGCCATTAAACTGGATATGATTGTGGATGAATACAACCACACTATCCGGAAAGTAGCTGCCGAATATGGCTGGATTACCGTACCACTCAACCGCTATGTAAACGCTATAGCCAAACGCAGGCTGGCAGGTAATATAAAACTACCGTTCCCCAGCGACTTTTGTGAAGCGATGAAACGGAATCCTGCGACAGCACATTTGGTTGAGGATCCGCAAAATCCGAAATTCAGTTCCGATTATATTCGAATTAATGAAGAGTCCGGCAAAGTATATAAAGGGGGAATTTTCAGTCTGGATGGCATCCATCCCACTACAATCGGTTATGGATTGATGGCGCACGTATATTACGAAACGATGGAAGATCATGGTGTAGAGTTCGACCGGCCGCTGGATTGGGATTATATTATTGAAAACGATACGCTGGTGACCAATCCGCCCCACTTGCTTGCAGAACTGAGACAGCTGCTCCGGTTCTTGTCCCTTGGCCGGCAAGAAAAAATTACCAAGCTTGGTAAAAGTGTACTTGGTCAACTCATGCAAGCATTCTCCCCGCGAAGACGTGCCAAAACAGAAAGCTGATTTATTTGGGATTTTTGGGATACGCATACAGAAGTTGAGAAAACTTTATACCGATCAAGGTTCAAGTCTTTGATAATTTTCAACAACCATCCTATCTATTCTCTCACTATCGTGGCTAAGACAGGTTTTTTTAGAAAAAGTTGGTAATCCAGCGATGAGCGAGTTTAAAACTTACCAATTTGATCTCCTCAAACCATTCCTATGTATATAAGAGGGGCTTACAGGGAGGTATTCCAAAGTCTTCTACTGGTGGAATTTATTACAGGATTACCCAACGGAGCTCTTCATTCTGAGTAGCCCCAACATATGCCGCAGTTGACCATGCGTCTGCCATCATTGCCGATGGGTGGATAGCTGTCACCGAACCTGCGTGATCCACCGGATTAGCATCGGTCGGAGACAATAGATGCCCCCAGGATTTATTAGATCCATTTCGCCTTCGATTTTGATACGATCCACTGGTACTCAGCGCCTCGTTATGCAAAATAACCGACTCAGGTATCGGCTCTCCAGTATGGGGATTATAAATATGCACCGGCCAGCCGGAATGCTCCAACGGATTTCCGAAACAGTGGATATCCCCGCTGAAATTGATAAACGCCGCTGCTATATCCTGTTTCTTCATTTGATCAATAGCCTGATCCAGCGCATAACCACCGGCGATTCCACCCAGATCTACTGCCATCCCCTGCTTCTCCAGATAGGCTTTGCCATTCTCTATAATCAATTTATCTGCTCCAATTATCCTCTCCAGTCTTTTCAACTGGTTATCTGTCGGCAGTTTTATTTCAGACGAAGGGTTTTTGCGGAAGCCCCACCGTTTCATAGCAGGCTCGATGGTCACATCAAACAAGCCAGACGTCTCTGCCCACACCTGTTTTGCAAAGCTCAGGACATTAATGGCATCATCGGAAAGCGATACCACTTGTTTCCCCGCTCTTTTGGACAGCACTCCCATCTCACTGGAAGAATCATACATTGAAAGCCGGGTATCAAGGTTTCTGAAAACCTCAATTCCCTTCCGGATGGCTTCGTAACCGTCTTTTTCCTGCCCGGCAACTACCTGGAATTGGACCACGGATCCCATTGCAAGACTTGATCTTTCAACTTTAACAAGTGATACACCTCTTTCTTTCCAACGGTTTACAGCAAATGAAGGATTCCCAAACAACAATCCTATACCACCGGTAGCTGCAACCTTCAAAAAAGATTTACGATCAAAACTCATTATTCTGTTTCTAAGTTTTTGGTATGTGATTCCGTATCTCTCAGGCATTCGCGCATTACCGCCATACTCATCCAGGCATAACAGCCCACCATCAGAGTACCACTGAGTATCACTACATAAACGAACGGATCCCAAACGTAGCGCATCACCCACAATCCACCAAACGTAACAACAAGTGACAAAAGCGGCTCGGCGGCTACAGCAAATCTCCAGTTTTCACGCCTGCCCACCTGTAGATAGAGAAATCCAACGATTAAAAAAAGTGGTGAGAGCCCCAGAATGTGATTATGTGTGGTTGTGAGCATATCCTTAAACGGTTTGGGAAACTTCAACTCCTCTGACTGTTCCATTCTGCTCTTACTGATGCCGTTGTACTGTTCCACAACTCCCTGTGGAGTCATATGTGTGGTAGCCTCTATAAAAACGGAGCCCAAAACCACTCCAACAAACGCTACGGATACAAAAACAAATACCAGTTTCTTGAACTGTTTTGGCCAGCTTATAAGAGGTGGAATCTCACTCATTTCGTAATATTAATTTTGTTAATGATACTTAGCAGATCGTGTACGGCATAGGTTATAGAACGTGCAGATATAGTAGCTCCGCTTATATTTTGAATACTCCGACCAAACCTCACACCCTCGGGTTTACTTTTGCCGTGGAATTGTTCCCGAAAAAAAGAGTAATCAATTTCATATCCATAACTCTCACGGTACTCCAACACATCTACATCTACTATTTCCAGATTTTTGTCCAGATACATGACAAACGAAAATACTTCTGACTTGCTTGGAGCTATTTCCGGAACAATCCATCGTTCACCTTTGTCAGTTTCAACCGTCCCAAAATAGAGAGAGTCAGGTAAATTCCGGCTCTGTTTTAAGTTTAATTCCTCTTTATTTAATCCCGCTAAACTGCGGGCCGACCATTCCTGTTTTTGATAGGAACCGAGCACCTCTTTCATCGACTTCTTTAACAGCTTATCGTTGATTTCAGAGAACGAGACCTGTGCATGTGCAGCCCACTGAAATCCAAAAAAGATGACTAACACTAATAAAATTCGGGAATAACTGGTTTTCATGGCTGATCATTACCGGAATAAAATGAGGGAGAAATCAAAAGACCTCTCCCCCATTTTTCACTCGAAATTTGTTTAAAAATTATATCCTACACCCAGATTTAACTGGTGAATGTTTTTGATCCCAGCAGATTGTAACAGCTGATAATCTGCTTTGAAGGCTACCTGAGAAGCAGGCTTATAGGTAAGACCGAACGTATATTCATAACGCTCATTCTCAGGATTATCCGGGATATTTACAGTAGATGCCTGAGTATCGTACACTTCACCTCTGGCAAAAAGATCGAGTTGCTGCTCTGTATCTTTTTCACTGAATCTCAGCAGATCATATGATAATTCCAGGTATCCTCCGTACTGTGATTCTCCCACGTTGTTTCCGTTTGGTGATCCGACCACTGGTGCAAAAGTGGAGTTAAGGTCTTCCACATTTGTAATAGTGCTATATACACCCAGAACACGTGCTTCAAATCCACCTTTAGTGTAGATGGCATGCCCGTCAATCAAATGAAATGTTGTTCCTTCCATCGCATCGCCATAGGTAGCATTGGTAGACAGGTGTGAAAAGAAATAGGAAGTACCAAAGGTAAAGTTCAGATTGGCGCGGTAGTCCAGTCGACCGGTGACAGCCCAGTTATCAGTGGAAGATTCAAATGCTTTTTGACGTGCGCCGCGGATTCCTTCAGCTCCTGAAATACCAGAGGCATCGAGTCCGGCCATCAAATATAACTCGTAACTTAACCCGGATCTTGCTTGTCCGTAAATTCCGGCACCCGCTTCTCTCCAGGTAGAAGGAATAATGTACTTTTCTACGTTGGGTCGTTCTACACCGTTGAATGTTGGTGGCTCGTGTACCGGATTAACAATGCCAACAGGAACGAGCATGATACCGGCTCGGACCCCAAAAGCAGGCTTATAGCGCATATCAATATACGCCTGTTCAAGGGCTACTTCTCCCTGGCCGTCTTTCACAAACGTATGCTCAATTTCCAGTTCCGACCGAAATGTAATCCAGTCATTGAAGTTGTAACCTGCATACAGGATGAATCGATGAAAATCGAATTCACCGGGTGTCTGTTGACCATTTTCGTTATAAATAACATCATTATAATGTAGTTCGCCGTATCCGCCCAGGGTTGCATCTCCCGTTTGAGCAGAACTCAGTCGCGGAAGTCCAAGAGACAGAATAAATAATATTACAATTGCTGTGAATTTATTTAGATGTATCATTTTGGATTGAATATTCTAGGATTGTTAGGATTTCAGATTGTCTAAATTAGTCCTGCTTCTCTGAGCAGGTTTAATGTCTCTCCAAGGTTTTGAAGATTTTCGTAATTATAGTCAGGACTTATTTTAAGAGCTTTTTCACTTTGCAGCATATAGTCAGGCAGGGTAACTTCCTGAATAACCGGGTACTCATGAACAACCTCGGCCGCATACCGTTGAGCCTCCTGGGAAACGAGGAAACGCATAAATTCCAGCGCCAGATTATCCTTATCTGATGTATTTAACAGGCTGGCGCCGGTTACCAGTGCCAGGTTTCCGATATCACCCTGTACAAAATGGTAGGTATCCACCGGGGCATTTTCATCGACCACCGGTTCATCAAAATAGACCTCTTCCTCATATTCACCTTCAGCCCCACCATATTTGTATTGCAGTATGTAATAGTGATTGGTCAGCGCTATGTCGATTTCACCCGCAATCAAAGCTTGTATCATGGGGGGGTTGGAGCTGTAAGACGCCGGATCCAGCTGCTGCATGCCGGCAAGCCATCGCCGCGTGGTGTCTTCGCCCTCCAAGTCGCGCATGGTGGTAATAAAGTCATAAAAACTGGAATAGGTCGGGGTCCAACCAACACGTCCTTCAAACTGTTCCAGGCCGGGCAAATCCAACACGGAGTCAGGCAGATCGGCTGAATCCACCCTCTGAGGATTATAGGCCAGCACACGGAAGCGTACCGTCACCGGCATCCACACACCAGAGGATGAAGCATATGAATCAGGTACTTGTAATAAGGTATCAGGAAGCGATTTGAGCATATCAGACTTGTTGGCATTTGCCAATGCTCCCGTCGTATTTGCCCAAAACAGGTCCGCCGGACTTTGCTCCCCTTCCTCCTTCATTACAGCTAGCAGTTCTGCGTCATTTCCATATCGCACATCTACCCTCTGTCCGGTTTTGGCTTCGAACTTCTTAACCAGATCATCTACAAGTGCGCGGCTGCGGCCTGAGTAGACTACCAAGCTATCAGAACCGGATTTTGAACAACTGACAAATAGCAACGCCACTAATACAACTACAAGACCTTGCGCAAACCATTTTTTAAAATTCATTTTAAATCCTTTGATTCATCTTCTGTTAATATTGTTATAGTACTGTGTGCCTGATTAAAGCAGGCACAAATTTATAAATTTATTTAGATCAAATCTAAGTTAATTCTGTTTTTTATGTCTTCCACTATCTCTTCGCCTTCGGTTGTCGTAATCGGCGGTGGAATATCGGGATTGACCACCGGATTCCTGCTAAACCAAAAAGGATTTAATGTAACACTTTTTGAAAAAAAGGAGTCTCCCGGTGGAGTTATCCGCAGTATTGAGGATGACGGGTGGCTGGTCGAATGGGGGCCAAATACAATTATGGCAAACCACGAAAAGCTGTGGGATCTCATTGAAAATCTGGATTTAAACGATCAGGTTATTCAGCCTGAGGGAAATGCTGCCAAAAGATATATTGTAAAGAACGGGAAGCCTACCCCGTTGCCTGATTCACTGCTGGAATTTATTAAAACCGGACTGCTCTCGACGGGTGCCAAATTCCGATTGTTCAAGGAACCGTTTATATCAAAATCGGGGCAACCCGAGAGTATAGCTGACTTTATAAAACGTCGACTGGGAAAGGAAGTCGTTGACTATGCAGTCAACCCTTTTATAGCCGGGGTTTATGCCGGTGACCCCAAGCAGCTCTCTGTGAAACATACACTTTCCAGATTGTATGAGCTGGAGCAGGAATTCGGTTCTATTGTTAAAGGAGCAGTTAAGTCGGCTGGAAAATCAAAAACAAAATCCAGATCCAATAAGAAGGGACTGATATCTTTTAAAAAAGGGATCCAGCAACTCCCACTCAGTTTAAGTAAAAAGGTAGAATCATCTATTAGATACAACAGTATGGTCACGGAAATAAAAAGCAAAACCGGCCGCTGGCAGGTAGCATGTGAGGGCACTGCACCAGCCGACCAATATGACGCCGTTATCTATACGGCGCCACTCCATCAACTTTCAACTATCACTACAGAGATAGCCCAAGCCAAGCTACTTTCTGAGCTGGAATCTCTCCGATATGCACCTATCGCTACGATCAGTCTCGGCTTTAAACGGGATCAAATTCAGCACTCGCTGGATGGCTTCGGGATGCTCGTACCCGAGGTAGAGTCGTTCAATATACTGGGCTGCCTTTTCTCCTCATCACTGTTTAGAGGCCGGGCGCCGGAAGGTCACGTGCTACTAACCTGTTTTGTGGGTGGGGCCCGCAATCCGGCTCATGTAGATTTGTCCGATGAAGAAATCAAGAAGATAGTGATCAAAGATCTTCGCCAACTACTTGGTTGTAAAGGCGATCCGGTTTTTAAACACCTGCACCGTTGGAAGAAAGCAATTCCACAATACGAAATGGACTACGACGCCTGCCTTGATGCCATTGATACTGTGGAAGAACATAATCCTGGTCTGTTCTTCACAGGTAACTTTAGGAATGAAGTTTCGGTTCCGGGCTGTATCCAAAACAGTTATGAAACGGCTGACCGGGCAGCTTCGTTTTTGCAATCCTAGATGATGAAAAAGATTTATTATTTTTGGCATCTGAAATGAACAGAAATTGAGACACTATTTTTTTAAAGTAAACTAAAAGAAAATTATTTATGGCAAATGCATACTTTGAAATTCGGGAGCCTGACAATGAGCCCATTAAATCTTATGCACCAGGTACCCCTGAACGATCAGCTCTGAAGGAGGAACTGGAGAGATTGAAAAATCAGCAAATTGAGATTCCTGCAATCATCGGGGGTGAAGAGGTTAAAACCAGTAACACTGCTGATGTAGTAATGCCGCACAACCACAGCCATAAACTGGCAACGGTACATCTGAGCGGTGCAGAGGAAGTAAAAAAAGCTGAGAAAGCCGCCCTAGAAGCACGACAGAAATGGGCCGACATGCCGTGGGAACATCGTGTGTCTGTCTTCAAAAAAGCGGCGGACCTGCTTTCCGGTCCATGGCGTTATACGCTCAATGCGGCCACCATGCTAGGACAGTCAAAAACTCCTCATCAATCCGAAATTGACGCCGTCGCCGAACTAATTGATTTCTTCCGATACAACTCATACTACCTCACCCAAATTTACCAGGGCCAACCCTATTCACCGGACGGTATGTGGAACCGAACTGAATATCGTCCACTTGAAGGATTTGTATTCGCCGTTACGCCTTTTAACTTCACCTCCATTGCCGGCAATCTGCCTACCGCACCCGTCATCTGTGGAAATGTATCGCTCTGGAAACCGGCGACCTCCTCCATCTACTCCAGTTACTATATTATGAAGCTATTGGAAGAAGCTGGTTTACCTGAGGGTGTAATTAACTTCCTTCCCGGCTCCGGTGCAGATGTTGGTGATCCCGTCATGAAAAGTAAGAATCTATCGGGACTTCACTTTACTGGCTCTACGGCTACATTTCAGCATCTTTGGAAACAGATTGCTAATAATATAGAGGACTATAAAACCTATCCGCGTATTGTGGGAGAAACCGGTGGTAAAGACTTCATTTTTGCGCATCCTTCTGCTGATGTAGATGCGCTTGTGGTTGCTGCCCTGCGTGCCGCATATGAGTACCAGGGCCAGAAATGCTCGGCTGCTTCCCGAATATATCTTCCTGAGTCAATCTGGGATGACTTTAGTGAACAGATCCTGGAAGAGATCAGTAAGGTCAAGGTCGGTGAAGTTGAAGATTTCAGTACCTTTATGGGAGCAGTAATCGACCAGAAAGCGTTCGATAGTATTACTTCGTATATCGACTATGTTAAAGACTCGGATGATGCTGAGATCTTACATGGTGGAGAATATGATGATTCCGAAGGTTATTTTGTGCAACCAACACTGGTTTTAGCTCATGAACCCAAGTTCAAAACCATGAGAGAAGAGATTTTTGGTCCTGTATTGACCGCGTATGTTTACGAGGACGAAAAATATGAAGAAACTCTTGAGTTGTGTGACTCAACTTCACCTTACGCCCTCACAGGAAGTATTTTTGCCCAAGACCGCAATGCGCTGCAGCAAATGTCGGATTATCTGCGTCAGGCGGCCGGCAACTTCTACATCAACGACAAGCCTACAGCCGCTGTTGTCAATCAGCAGCCATTTGGTGGTGCGCGCAAATCCGGCACCAACGACAAAGCCGGAAGCGCTGCCAATCTGATGCGCTGGCTTTCGCCACGGTCAATCAAGGAGAGTACTGTGCCCGCAAAAGACTGGACTTATCCTTACATGGATGAAGAGTAACCCAATAAAAATGCGACGCACTGGTAAGGTGCGTCGCATACTAGGTTGGCAAACAGGGTAAATGTTAGCCGTCCAGACCCAGTTTTGCTGTTAAACTGTCTACACTGCTTTTCAAATTGTCCAACCGATCATCCACGTCCTCTTTTAGCTCCTGCCAGTTATCCTCGGACCGGGCTTTAATCTCTTCTAAATCATATTCCAGACGATCACGTTTCTCCTGCAGACTTTCGAGTTGCTGCTGAAGTTCACTTTTAGCTTCGCCGGACTCTTCACCAATTTTATTTTTGGCTTCCTCAATCTTTTCTTCAATTGAGGATAACTGTTCCTCCACATCATTGACGAACTCAGTTTTCGTTACTTCCAGATCTTTCTTTACATCTTCAACCGCTTCTCTGGTCTCCTCTTTCGTTTGGCTTAATTCATCTTTAGATTTTTCGCTACAGGCCGATAGCAAAATCATCACACACAAAAGTATTACGCTAATATTGTAATATTTCATAATAATTTACCGGGTTTAATGTTTAACTATTGGATCATCATTAAGCTGTTACCCAAAAGGCTTAGTAATTGTTCCAATTCATATTTTTTATGATTTCCACTTCTAATTTTTAGATATTTAATGCGAAATTTTTCAAACAGATTAGGATGACATGAATATCAGCATTTTAGGTTGTGGCTGGCTTGGATTGCCGCTGGCTTGTGAGCTTATTGAAAACGGCCACACCGTTAAAGGATCCACTACTACTGAACAAAAGATTAAAAAACTGGAAGAAAAAGGTATTGAACCCTACCTGCTGAATTTTAAGCCACAACTTGATTGTGAGGGTAATAGTTGTGAAGAATTTTTTGAATCTGACCTGCTGGTTTTGAATATCCCGCCCGGACGCAGACGCAACAATGTCATTGAGTTCCATACCAACCAAATAGAATCAGTTATAAATCAACTGCAGGACTCCCCTGTTCAATTCGTAATATTTGCCAGTTCAACCTCCGTATACCCTAAAATTGGAGGTATTATGAAAGAGCAAGACATTGAACTTGGCAATGCTACACGTGATTCCGGCGAAGCTTTACTGCAAGCCGAAGATATGCTTCTCAATCAGGATCATTTTGATACAACTGTTGTCCGCTTCGGTGGTCTGTATGGGTATGATCGCAATCCTGCAAATTATCTTGCCGGTAAAAAAAACGTCTCTGGTGGAAATGCGCCGGTCAATCTTATCCACCGGGATGATTGTATCAACATTTTAACCACGATAATAGAAGATGATATCAGAGGAGAAGTATTTAATGCCGTCTCTGATGGCCATCCTCCTAAAAATCAATATTACCAGATTATTGCTGAACAGGCTGGTATGGAGCCGCCCTCATTCCTGCCTGATGAAGAGAAAAACTACAAGGTGATCTCCAACCGAAAACTAAAAAAGGCGCTCAATTACCGATTCACTTATCCCAACCCATTGGATCTGGTATCTGCCCTTTCCGAATAACTTTTCAAAGTGATATGGCCTTGGAAAATAATATAGGGCCACCGTTTATTTTCTGTTACTTATATACAGTTTTCCCTTCCTTCAACCCTTTGAATTATATGAACCTAAGACAACCTGCAATTGTTATAAAAGCAGAATTATGAGAAAGTATTTAATATAAAATCAAAGGAGGTTCATAAGTATGAAATCGCCTGGATTAACCGAGCGATTTTCGCTTTTCAAGTTGCTGACTTTATCACTTTCACTTCTTTTAACCGTTTTTACAGGTTGTACACAAGATCAATCTTCAAAGCAGGTTGCTGAGCTCCCTTCCGATCAGAAAATAACCGAAACCATACAGTCTCAGCTTGTGGCCTCTGATGCAGTAGCTGCTGACAGTATAGATATTAAGACAAAAGATGGCATTGTGACACTCAGTGGCAGTACAACTAATCTGCTGGCAAAAAAAGAAGCAACTAAAATTGCCGAGTCCACCTATGGTGTACTGTCGGTTGTTAATAATCTTAAGATAACCACAAGTCGACCAGATAAAGCAATAGACCAAGACGTTGACCTAGCCTTATCCAATGATCCTGTAACAGAAACCTGGGAAATTGAATCCAGCGTTAACAATGGTGTGGTCACCTTAAAAGGCGTCGTTGAATCTTGGCAGGAGAGCCAATTGGCAGCTACTGTAGCCAGCCGTGTGAAGGGCGTGAAGAAGATTAATAATAGTATAATTGTCAATTATGACCAGGCACGAAGTGATGAAG
Organism: Balneolaceae bacterium; assembly: GCA_041641755.1. Lineage (GTDB taxonomy): Bacteria > Bacteroidota > Rhodothermia > Balneolales > Balneolaceae > JAMQKA01. The sequence continues at coordinate 4,308 of JBEPXS010000011.1, read as the reverse complement.
AGATGAAAGCTGAGATCGAGAAAAAAATAAAAATGAATTCAGAGGTCGATGGTAACATGGTCCGCGTTAATGTGGCCGATGACAGCGTATCCTTGACCGGAGCCATCGGCAGTGCACACGAAAAGTCATTAGTTGCAGATCTTGCCCGTGTCACGGGGGTCGAAGATGTGGACGTGGATCGGCTTGAAGTTCATCCTGAATACGAAAATGCCATGTACCGTGAAGATAAAATTGAAACACTCACCAATAGTGAGATCAAACAAGCTATTACCAGCGCTCTTAAGTACGATCCACGGGTACCCGAACATAAAATAACAGTCTCTATTGATGGCAATACCGCTATTCTTGAAGGAGAGGTTCTAAACCTCAACTCCAAACTTGCGGCGAAAACTGACGCATTAAATACTGCAGGAATAAGCACTGTTGCCAACAATATCGAAGTAAATCACAAAGTTGTTGTTGAACCTGAAGTACCGACAACCGACAAAGCACTTACAAAACGACTTGAATATTCGATCATGCGCGATCCCTATGTGGATAAAACAGCAGTTGACGTAGAGGTTAATAACGGAATTGCGACTATTACCGGAACTCTGGATTCGCAATTTGAAAAAGAGCAGCTCAATCAGATCGCAAGTAATGTAAAAGGGATTACCGCCGTCAACAACAATGTAAAAATAGCTACCGCTGAAACCAGTACTTGAAAAAGTAACAGACATCAGGCAAACGCCTGTCCTCTATCGGGAGGACAGGCGTTTTATTGAGTCTGTTCTTGTATTTGTAAAGCCTGAACTACGAGGGTACATGAAATCAAAGTAAAGTAGACACAGATCAAGAACTATCGTTTTGCGTCAAAATCGTCTGATTCCTATGTAATGGCCCCAACCTAAAGCCATGACTATTGATAAGAAAGGCTTATCCCGTTCACGTTAAATGATGAATCATCTGGCAGATAGTTATATTACATTCTCAGCTTGATTACGTAAATTCGATACTCCCTTTGAACTTCAATCTGTTTGGTTATGAGCAAACTATTCCTTTCGATCGGTGCTATAAATGCGGCCCTGGCCGTTATGCTTGGAGCATTTGGGGCACACGGATTAAAAAGAAAACTTGGTACCGACATGCTGGAGATATTTGAAACCGGAGTGCAATATCATTTTTATCATGCTCTCGGGTTATTAGCTGTTGGCTTGGTAGCTTACCACTATCCGGAAACTGGCTACCTGAAGTGGTCGGGCTGGTTGATGCTGGCCGGTATCGTCATTTTTTCCGGCAGCCTATATGTTCTCAGTATCAGCGGCGTACGATGGCTTGGTGCTATTACTCCTATTGGTGGCATCAGCTTTATCGCTGCCTGGGTTCTTCTGTTGGTTGCAATAATTACCGCAAACTAACCCTCGGAGTTACAGCCATATTATGAAAAATACTGCTGTTAAAATATGCTGTATTTCCAGCATTGAGGAAGCACAGATTGCCATTGACCATGGTGCATCTGCTGTCGGGCTGGTTTCGAGCATGCCAAGTGGTCCGGGTATCATTCCTGAAAAATTGATAGCAAAAATCGCAGATTATGTGCCGGAACACGTCGACACATTTTTACTCACATCACACCAGGAGGCTGACAAAATCATTGCACAACACCAACGTTGCCAGACCACTGTTATTCAACTGGTTGACAGCATCGCCAGGGATGTGCATCGTACATTAAGGAAAACCCTGCCTGATATTAAAATTGTACAGGTCATCCATGTCAATGATGATAGCTCAATACAAGAGGCTGTTGACTATGCTGCTGAAGTTGACGCGCTCCTGTTGGATTCTGGAAATCCCAATCTTAAAACCAAGCAGCTTGGTGGTACCGGACGAACCCACAACTGGCAAATAAGCCGTGAGATTGTCCGTTCAATCGATATTCCTGCATATCTTGCCGGTGGTCTGAATCCACAGAATATTGCTGATGCACTTAGCTACGTGAATCCTTATGGAGTTGATATATGTAGTGGTTTACGCACCGACGGTTCACTTAACCAAAGTAAAATAGCCCGGTTTTTCAAGGAAATTAAAACTGCTTCTCAATAATTTTTAAATTGTTTAGTTAAATACAGTAATACTCTTATTTGGTCAATTAATTCTTTCATACCCATGCTTAATTTAAAAATCATCCACCGCCAGATACTTCCACTCATATTGATTCTTTTTTGCAGTAGCCAGGTAGTTGCTCAAAACGAAATTGAGCGTGAAAGGAGCTCATTGCAGGGTATTGCCGAAATGGGATTTACAGTTAATGTGGAAGCTAATATTAAACTGAACGAAAAAGGAGAAATTGAAATTACTTCCATTAAACAACAAGCAGTAGACAGGCTAAAAGAGGCGGGACTCACGATCATTCCTGACAGTAAAATAGAGTCTTCTGCCGAACTGCCCTTCCTTTATATGCACATAAATACCATGGATGCCGGTCAGGGACTGGTGCCTTTTTCTGTTTCTTTGGATTTTTATCAACCGGCCAAACTCACTTTAAATCGAGATTTACAAACTTCCGTGAGCACTTGGCAAACCAGCCTTGTAGGGATTGTATCGTACGATAGGATGAATGTTATTGGTGAATCTGCTGTTAATTTACTGCACGATTTCATCAGTGATTACAACAAAGTAAACCTGTAATTTAAGCCTGTTCAAAATTAAAGTAGAAAGAGGGCAAAGAATTTTTTTTATTTAGCCAACCTTTAGTATAAAAAAGTATCACAATAGCAATACTGAATTGCACAAATTTTATCAAAAAGTAATTAGCACATGAACATTGAAGATTTTCGTGAGTATTGCCTTTCTTTTACCGGGGTGACAGAAGGATATCCCTTCGATGAGGACACCCTCGTATTTAAAGTGATGGACAAAATGTTTGCTATGGCCGATGTGGAAAATTTTGAGCGAATCAATCTGAAGTGTGACCCTGTAAAGGCGGCCATGCTTCGAGATCTGTATGCTGAAGTGAAGCCGGGATATCACATGAATAAACGTCACTGGAATTCAGTAAATCCCAAGGGAGAGCTGGATGATGTACTCATTAAAGAATGGATCGAAGACTCATATAACCTGGTAGTAGAAAACCTTCCAAGAAAGAAGCAGAAAAAGCTGGAAGCGATGGAAGAGGACGATTAATTCCTGGAACAGGAATTAATGTTAATGAGAGGAATCTCTCTTTACTAAACCTGTAATACGCCTCAAGCTTTTTTTCTCAAATCTCCATACAAATTCAAACTGTCCTAAAATAAAACCGTAGAACAGAAATAACACCTGATAGGCAGGAAAAACGGTCAGTACCCAAGCAATAACTTCTATGTACAACGGGGTATGCTCATCTATACCGATCCATCCGAACACAAATTTCCGGACATAAAGTGCGGTTATACCGGTAATTGAAAATATAAACAGGATCAAAATTAGCTGCCAGATGGTCTCCACCCCCCATCGTTCTTTTAATTTTTCTATCAGCCGAGTCATTTAGTCCCTGGTTTATCGAGTGCAGCTTGAATCGCTTTATCAGCAGCTTCTATGGTTTTATCCAGCAGTTCTCTTGTATGGGTTGTTGCCAGGAACCAGCTCTCAAACGGAGATGGTGGGAGGTAAATCCCCCGTTCAAGCATCTCATGGAAAAAGCTCTTGAAAAATTCCTGGTTCGTAGAATTAGCCGAACTAAAATCCCTCACCTCCTGATCGGTGAAGAATACACTCAACATTGAACCTACACGATTTATCTGGTGTGCTATTTCGTGTTGCTCAAACAGATCGTGCAGTTCAGTTTGCAGATATGCTGCTCTTTTTTCCAGGTCATCATAGTGGTGCGGGTTTTTATGCAACTCCGTGAGCAGTACATGTCCCGCAGCCATCGCAAGCGGATTGCCAGAGAGAGTACCCGCCTGGTATACCGGCCCGTCTGGCGATACTACTGACATTACCTCATTCTTACCGCCAAAGGCCCCAACCGGCAAACCTGCACCAATTATCTTTCCATAAGTTACCAGATCAGCGGTCACACCATACCTTTCCTGAGCTCCTCCTTCAGCCACACGAAAACCGGTCATCACCTCGTCAAAGATGAGTACTACATCATGCTGGTCACACAGGCCACGCAGTTCCTGCAAAAATCCTTTCTCAGGGGGAATGCACCCCATATTACCGGCCACAGGTTCCAGGATAATGGCAGCAACTTCATGCTCATTCAGTAATTTCTTAACGCTGTGCAGATCGTTAAAATCCGCAATCAACGTATCCTTGGCCGTCCCCCTGGTAACCCCCGGGCTGCTC
>JBEPXS010000010.1:0-20623 GCA_041641755.1 Balneolaceae bacterium | reverse complement strand
GTCCCGCCCCAGGGTTCGATACAAGGGAGGCTTTTAATTAAGCTTTTGAATGAAGAACTAAACAGGAGTGCTAATAAAACCGGTCTTGTGTTTGATATCTATGCTGATGGTGAAAAGGTGGAAACGATTGAGTCAGGTTTTATTGGACCTGGATCTCAACAAAAAAATACGAATGAGTAAAATAAGTGATGAACAGAGATTCTAATAATCATGATAAGTCCGGTTTTTGGAACTGGGGGACCGGCCTCACGGTTGTCATAGTGTTGTTTGTAGTCGCAACGTTAAGCGTGGTATTTTACCTGGTGAGTCTGGATTACTATATGGTTAGTGAAAATCATTATGAGGAGGCGGTAAAATACGAACAGCAGATACAGCGTATTGAGCACACACGGGCGCTGGAAGGGGCCATCAGCATTAAACAGGTAAAGTCAAACGAGATAAAAATTGACTTCCCTGATACGTTGGCCCAGTTGCAACCGGTGGGTATTGTAAAACTTTATCGTCCCAGCGATTCCCGGCTGGATCAATCTTTTAAACTCTCAATCGATGAGAGCGGCAGCCAATTGATTCCCGCTACGGATCTAAAAAAAGGTAAATGGCTGGTACGAATTCTGTGGGAGGTTGGGGAAAAAGGATTCTTTAAGGAAACAGCCATTTTTATTTGAGATAAACACTAATAATGTTCTATGAACAGTTGGACGAAAGGTAATAAAGAATTGTAACGATCTGGCAAGTAATCCTCATCTCACCCATTTACAAGTCCGCTAAAACAATTAATATTATTTGTTATGGAACTGTGGACCGCATTCATCGTCGGTCTTTTTGGTAGCTTTCATTGTGTTGGAATGTGCGGTCCAATAGCTATGGCACTTCCGGGTACAGACAACAGTATCTCGTTACAGTTGTTCCGGAAAAGCCTGTATAACCTCGGTCGTATTTTTACCTACAGCCTGCTGGGAGGGGTGATCGGCTTGGCGGGCCATGCCATCTCTTTTGCAGGGTTGCAGCGTCCGCTGTCTATTATACTTGGTTTGCTGATTATTACCGGATCTTTCCTTCCCATGCTTTCATCATCCGGGATACAACAGCTAAAAGTAGTACAACAGTTTTTTAGCTGGCTTCGGCAAAAAATAAAGCAGCAGATGAATCGCCGTGGTAACAGCACAATGTTGGTAATTGGCTTGCTCAATGGGTTACTGCCTTGTGGATTTGTATATGTTGGTCTGGCAGGATCATTGACTACCGAGTCGGCACTTGGGGGTATGAGCTACATGGCACTTTTCGGCCTGGGAACCTTTCCGGCCATGATGTTGATGGCGATGGTTCCTAATCTTATCAGCCTGAAGATGCGGCAGCGTATTAATCGCTTTTTGCCTGTGCTGGCTATTCTTTTGGGGTGTTACCTGATCTACAGAGGGTTTATGATGGCATAATTCCCAATTAGAGGAGTATGTATCGATCTCTTTTAAGTAAAAATATTGTAGGTAGGATAGTTTCATCAATATTGGTCCGACAAGTCGTTTACATGCTATTGTAGAAATTAATGCAGAGTCCAGAAATCATAAAATTGTCTTTGAAAGAATTAACTAATACATTATAATCAAAGTAACCGGTTAATTAAATGTGAAATACATAGGGCTTGGTTCAGCCTTTGCAAAGCGGAAACCAATTTGCCAGGGATGGTGGACTTGGCTAAAGAGCAAAGAATATTTTAAGGAAATTCTACCTGTGAAAAAGGTAAGGGAATGTTCATCGGCTGGTAATACAGGCTAATAGTTATGGCCCGAAAGATTTACTCGTTAGCAGATGGGATGGTTTAATTTATCATAATATATCAATCATTAATTAAACACGGGATAACAATATGTCTCAAAAAAAAATTACTCGTAAAGATTTCTTAAGAAACACGACTGGTGCATTAGCGGGATCGGTGCTTGCCAAGCCGGTTGGAGCATTTGCAAATAGTTCCCAAACTCAAAAGAAGAGAATTGCTCTCGTAGGTACGGGAATACGGGGAATCACGTTTTGGGGAAAAACGATACGGGAACGCTATGGAGATATCATTGAATTTGTAGGCTTGTGTGATATCAATCCGGGCCGTCTTGAGTATGGTAAAGAACATATTGGTGCCAGCTGTCCCACGTTTACCGATTTTGATGAAATGATGGATACTGTTAAGCCCGATATGCTTATTGTGACCACAGTGGATGCCACCCACCATCAGTTCATAATTGGAGGATTGGAACGAAACATCGATGTACTTACGGAAAAACCGATGACAACGGATGAAATTAAATGTCAACGGGTGCTGGATGCTGAGAAAAAGTCAGATGGGAAACTTATTGTAGGATTTAACTACCGCTATAGTCCACATCATACTAAGCTGAAAGAAATGCTGACCAATCGCCGGGTGGGGAAAATTACTTCGGTGGATTTTCATTGGTATTTGAATGTGTATCACGGTGCGTCGTACTTCCGGCGCTGGCATGGAGAGATATCAAGCAGCGGATCTTTGCTGGTACACAAGGCCACGCACCATTTCGATCTGTTGAATTGGTGGCTCGACTCAGACCCGGTTGAAGTATATGCGGAAGCCTCCCTTGAGCACTATGGTAGTAATAATCCGTTCAGGGGCAACAAGTGTCGTACCTGTCCACATAAAGATAAATGCCGTTTTTATTGGGACATTACTAAGAATGATACCTACATGGATCTTTATGTAGCTAATGAACAACATGATGGCTATATCCGTGACAACTGTTTATGGAGACATGAGATTGACACTTATGATAAAATGTCGGTTCAAATCCAGTATGCCAATGATGTCCAGGTAACTTATTCACTGACTACCTATTCACCATATGAGGGTATGAAAATTGCGTTTAACGGTTTTAATGGCCGTATTGATGCGTGGCATGGCATTCCGTGGAGGGAAGATGCAAAAGTTAGCCAGGCCGAGCTGCACAGCCAAGAGATGTCTCAAGAGGAGAAAGATAAGGCGACCGACTACGAAGAGATTATGGTTATGGATAATTTCAGTAGCAAGCATGAACAGATCAAGGTATTCCAGGAAAGCGGGGGACACGGCGGCGGCGATGTTCGTCTGCAAGACCAGATTTTCCGTAATCCGGATATGGAGGATCCGTTGGAGCACTCAGCGGGCAGCAGGGATGGTGCTATGTCAATTCTGGTTGGTATTGCAGCACGCAAGAGTATTGAGTCAGGTGAACCGGTGCGTATAGAAGACCTGACCTCGATTGAACCCCATCCGTCACGCGGTGCCTAAGACTGATCTCGTACAGATAATCTGATCACTTCGAGGCATTGTTCCGGTTGACGGCAATGCCTCGATTTATGTTTGTCCAAATAGATTACAAAATGAATGGTTAGACACTGCTGAGAAATGGTTTTGTTCATATGGCAGCGATGCGTCACATCTCGTAAAAAATGATTTAACTCATAGAGATAGGAGATGAACTGTACAAATAGAGAAAAAATGGTTTATTTAAACTGGTTGAAAAAGTAAAAGTATGCTTTGGGGTCAGCTTGTTTCTTTAGGAAAGATATTTCTTAACATCTCAAGCGGGAACCTTTATCTGGCATTATTAACCTCGAGATAACAACAATGAAAAATGTAAGATTAAAGGATATTGCAGAACGGTTGGATATTACCAAGGTAAGTGTTTCAAAGGCTCTGCGAGATCACCCGGATATTTCCGAAGAGACTAGAAAAAAAGTAAAAAAAATGGCGAAAAAGATGGGATACCGGCCTAATCTTGTCGCCCGGTCTCTTACATCACAAAAGACAAATACTATTGGGGTTATTGTCCCTAAAATTGCACACACTTTTTTTTCATCCGTTATCCAGGGTGTCTACCTGGCTGCGCTGGAAACCGAATATGAAGTAGTCTTGGGGATTTCCATGGAGGATGATGAACTGGAGAAAAAACATGTGGAGTCAATGCTGAATATGAGGGTTGAAGGTATGCTGGTTTCTATTTCCGAGAAAACAAAGGATATGAGTAATTTCGAGATCGTCAGGGATATGGATGTCGATTTGGTTTTTTATGACAGGGGATTTGTCAGTGATGATTACAGCTATGTAAAAGTGGAAGATAGGGAGGGAGCCCGGAAAGGAGTCCTTCATATGATCGATCGCGGCTATAAAAAAATCGCTCATCTTGCCGGGAAACTAGAAGTCAATATGGGCAAGGATAGAAATATCGGAAGAATTGGACAAGAGCGACATCTGGGATACCGGGATGCCCTGAAAGAGTCGGGTATAGAAATTAATGAAAATGCGATCGTTGAAGGAGGATTTGGTGAAAAAGATGGTTATGAGGGATTTGCCCAGCTTATGAAACAACACGGAAAGCCAGAGGCTCTTTTCTGTGTTACATATCCGGTGGGCCTGGGGGCTTTGCAATATATGCTTGACCACGGTATAGATCCTGCTGATATTCCCATTCTTTCATTTGGAAGCAGCGAGTTTAATCAATACCTGTCTCATCCATTTACCTGTATCGATCAGCCATCATTTGAATTGGGACAGAGCGCTTTCAAACGCCTGGTGCTGGAAATCAATTCAGAGGAAAAATTAAAGCCTGAATTGATAACACTTCCGGCCGATATGATTACCGATTAGCTGTTATAGTTTAAAAATAATCTCCTCTTATCCTCGAAAATATATTTACATAGCTATATCTTTACAGATTCTGAAAAAGTTAAATTAGAATTTTGTTTTTTGCTTCCTTGCTAATCTGTATCCGTTTTGGTAGTGAAATTTATTTTTCTAAAATAGAAACTCAGTCTTTAGTTGACAGATCCAGATACAATCTACAAATATGAACAGCTCTGGTATGGTCAGATATTTATTTTTAATGGTATTACTAGCTTATATGGCGGGTTGCAGCCGTTCTGCAAAATTGCAGTGGCACCAGGGCGATCAATATCGATGGGCAGAGATACCCACGGTTTTTTTTGATAGTGAGGGTAATGGATTTACCATGTTGCCTTCATCCCAAACTAACATATCATTCACCAATGATATAACCGAGGAAGAGTTATCTGAAAACCGGCACTATCTGAACGGTTCGGGTGTAGCGGCTGGTGATATTGATGGAGATGGGCTTGTGGATCTTTATTTTGCCGGCTTGAAGAATGCTAACAAGCTGTACAGAAATATAGGAGATATGCAGTTCGAGGATATTACTGAAGTTTCAGGAGTAGCCCATCAAGATCACTATTCAACCGGTGCCGTCTTCGCTGATATTAATGGTGATACTCATCTGGATCTTCTGGTCACCTCCATCTACAAGAATATCGCACTATACATTAATGACGGAAAAGGAAATTTTAGGTTGGATAAAAATAGTGGATTGGGTCCCGGAGAAGGCAGCACTACGATGACCTTGGCAGATATCGACGGTGATAAGGACATGGATCTCTATGTAGCTAAATACAAAGAGAAGTCGGTCAAAGATATCTACACGACCGAGGAACTTGAGTGGAATACAATTTTAAATGAGCCTTATAACGAACAGCAGCAGACCGGTCCGTATACCCTTGTTCCCCCATTCGACGAGCACTACGAGATTTTTATGGATGAGGACAATCGTCTGGCGGGACTTGCTGAAACCGGGCAAAAGGATGATTTCTATCTCAATGAAGGGGGGACTTTTAAAAAGGTCACCGACACTGAACAGATGTTTCTGGATGAGGAAGGTAATCCATATGGGTTACAGCCGGATTGGGGACTGACAGCCAAATTCCAGGATCTGAATGGAGATGGGTTACCGGACCTCTATGTTTGTAACGACTTTTTTACGAAAGACCGGATTTGGATTAACCAGGGAGAGGGGACGTTCAAGGCGATACAGGCATCGTCGATTCGGAATTTGAGCTTTGCCTGCATGGGCGTTGATATGGGGGATATCAATCGGGATGGGCAACTCGATATATTTACGGCCGAAATGCTTAGTTCCGAGCACGATCAGCGGTTGCAACAGGTCGGATCAGACGATCCCAACCCCGACCAGTATCGACAGACGGAAGCGCGTCCCACCAATAATCGGAATTCCCTCTACCTGAAACGGGAAGATGATACATATGCAGAAATTTCTTATCTCAGTGGTGTGGAGGCGACAGGGTGGTCGTGGGATGCCACATTCATGGATATCGATCTGGATGGATATGAGGACCTTATCGTAAATAATGGTTATCTCTACCACATTCTGGATATGGATGCTCAGATCGGGATGATGAGGCAGGGCCGAAATATGGATGAGCACTTTACGGAGTTTATGCGTAACGCTCCACCCCTGAAGCTACAAAACAGAATATTGATGAACAACGGGAACTTGACATTTCAAGATCAGAGTTCATCACTCGGGTTTAAAGAGAAAGATATTTCTCACGGTATGGCTATAGCCGATCTTAATAATGACGGTGTGCTTGATCTCGCTGTAAACCGTATGAATCAAGAGGCCGGAATCTATCAAAACAATACGACAGCCCCCCGAATCGCTGTCAGGTTAATAGGAGAAACGCCCAATACACAGGCAATTGGAGCAAAGGTTAAGTTGGAAGGAGGACCCGTAATCCAGCAAGATGAGATTTCCTCTGGCGGAGATTTTCTCTCGGGGTCGGATCCGATGGTGATGTTTGCCGCTAACCCTGAAGAAAGGAATCACCGATTAACTATCACATGGCCGGATGGTAGAGAGACACAAATTGACAGCATCCAGGCCAACCGGATATATGAAATTCAGGAATCCAAAAGCCAGCGCATTGAGAAAGTATCAGGCGCGGCTTATGTGTCCCGATCTACTGTTTTTGAGGACGTTTCCAACCGGTTAAACCATCAGCATTATGAAAATGAGTTTGAGGATTTTCAGTTACAGCCCCTGCTCCCTGTAAGCATGAGTAAACTCGGACCCGGTATTTCCTGGATTGATATCGATAAGGATCAAGATGACGATCTGTTTATCGGTTCTGGTATGGGAGGCACGCCGGGCGTATTTGAAAATGTGGGAGATGGTTCTTTTAAGCCAATGAGCCAAGCGCTTATTAGTAACCATACAGCAGGGGATCAAACAGCTATAGTCGGATGGGAAAGTGGGAATGGAACCAATCTGCTGGTTGGAAGCGCAAATTACGAGCAGGGTCAGCTCCGGGTTCCGTCAGCTTATCAGTATCGAATAGACGAGATGAATACGACACAACCCGATTCACTTCCTGGCAATATTTCTACCACTGGTCCGCTATCAGCAGCCGACTATGACAACGACGGGGACATAGATCTTTTTGTTGGGGGACGGTTTATTCCCGGTCATTATCCGATGAACGCTCCCTCCAGGCTCTATACAAATGAAAAAGGTTCTTTTGTTATAGACAAAGTGAATTCCAGAAATTTACAGCAGGTGGGGCTGGTTACGGGATCCCTTTTTACGGATATTGATCTGGATGGCGACCAGGACCTGGTATTAAGTCGAGAGTGGGATTCCATCCTCCTTTTAGAGAATGATGGCGGATTTTTTAAAGATGTTTCACAGCAGTATGGACTTGCACAAGTAAAGGGCTGGTGGAACGGCATTACCAGTGGTGATTTTAACAACGACGGGCATCCGGATCTCGTTGCTACAAACCGAGGGCTTAATAGCCCATATCAGTTGGAAATGGGAAAACCGATACGGATGTACTACAACGATTTCAACGGAGATCAATGGGTGGAGATTATCGAGAGTTATGCAACAGGTGATGGAGAGTATGTCCCAAGGAAACGGCTTTTCAAGTATGGGGATATTCCTGCTATTGTAAATCAAGTACGAAGTCACCAACAGTTTGCCAACACAACATTGCACAATATCTTCGGCGTTCGTCTCAATAACATTCCATATAAAGAGATTAATACATTGCACCATACTCTTTTCCTTAGTACCAGTAACGGATTTAAGATCCAGCCGCTGCCACAGGTTGCACAATTCAGTGTCGCCTTTCATGCAGGGGTGGCTGATATGGATAACGACGGAAACGAAGATCTTTTTATAAGCCAGAATATGTTTGCATTACCACGGCAGGTACCACGGCAGGATGCAGGGCGGGGTTTATGGCTCAAAGGCGATGGAGAGGGGAATCTCAGGCCGGTATCGGGAAGTGCTTCGGGCATCAAAATTTATGGCGAACAGCGAGGGGCCGCATTCAGTGATTTTAACAAGGATGGAAGAGTGGATATGGCGGTTTCCCAAAATAACTACAATACCAAACTCTACCTGAACCGGACGGAGAGGAGTGGATTTCGCATCACTCTGAATGGACCCGACCTAAACAGGGATGCCATCGGATCAAGTGTACGGCTGGTATATGAGGATCAATCATTAGGTCCTTTGCGGGAAATACAGGCAGGATCCGGTTATTGGTCACAAAACAGTTTTACCCAGGTGATGGGGGCCGCCGGCGATGTCGCAAAGATCCAAGTAACCTGGTTTGATGGTCGAAAACAAACGGTGGAAGTAGAAGACGGGAAGAAAGAGTATCAAATCTCATTTCCCGGGGATGAATGATTCGTTTTCAGTCCATCTCAGACAGATAAGAAGTTTTCCCAATGGGAACAATGCCAATATTTGGGCTTTTCTTGCCTGCGTTTGCTGTATCAAGTAGATGGATACAATATTGTTTTGAAAATACTACAGGTCCGGTTTTGGTCATTATAGAAATGCGATTATCATCAATTTCAGTATCAAAGTAATATTAAGTTTTTTGGTAATCACCCGTTGACATATAACTGGATAAGTGTTTATAAGCAGTTTTATGTGCCCGTATCATCATTCAGGCCATAGAATGTTTAATTACAGTAATTTTCATCCTTAAAAATTTTGTCCCTCTATTCAATTTCTATTTGCTTATCCAAATAAATTTAATTAACTATTATTCAAGCCGGCCAGTTAACGGTTAAGTAAATTTGTTAATTGGCAAGAATGGGGAACGGCTAAACAGATGCTGCTGGGATGTAGCACCTATTTTTTTGAACTTTTACTTAACCGGTTAAATTTTTTATTTGGTATTTACTTAACCGGTTACACTACTCATTCTATTTAAGTCGGGATAACTAGAAATAATAACTAAGGTGATACTATGGGAAAAACTAACAAAACTTTGCGATTAATTTTTGGATTGCTCGCAGGATTATTTTTCTGTGCTGCAATACCAACCTATGCGCAGCAAATCAGTGGAACAGTAACTGATGCAACCACGGGGGAATCCCTGCCCGGTGTAAACGTATTCCTTGCGGAAACACAAACGGGTACGGCAACAGATGCTGAGGGGAATTTCCAAATAACAGGTATAGAACCTGGATCATATACTCTGGTAGCTTCATTTGTAGGTTACGAGCGATATGAAACCTCTATAGATGTTATGGAAGGAGATGACCTAAATATTGAAATTGAAATGACCCAAGGCACATTGCTTGGAGAAGATGTTGTGGTTGTCGGATATGGTACCCAGCAACGCAGTGCCGTAACAGGAGCTGTTTCTTCTATTTCAGGTGACGAGCTGAATGAGGTACCTGTTACCTCGGTCGATCAGAGCCTTACCGGACAGACTGCCGGTGTAGTCGTGTCTTCAGGAGGGACAAAGCCCGGTGACGGTGCTTCAATCAGGATTCGGGGTAACCGTTCAATCAATGCCAGTAATGAGCCGTTATATGTAGTTGACGGGGTTCCAATATCCGGAGGTATCAGGGATATCAACCCGCAGGATATTGAGTCAATTGAAGTATTAAAAGATGCTTCCGCGACTGCTATTTATGGTGCCCGGGGATCTAACGGTGTTATCCTCGTAACTACAAATCGAGGTTATGATGGAGAAATATCTGTGGAATACAACGGATCCATCGGTTTCTCTAAAGCTTTACGCCAGGTTGATGTAATGAATGGAGAAGAGTATGCGGAATTAAACCGCGAGGCCCATCGTGCCGCTGGACAGTATTCAGGAAATGATTCACAATTTCTTGAGCCTGGAGAGTTGGAAAACCTGGAGAACGGTGTTTATCAGGACTACCAGGATATGATTCTTCAGACGGGCGTACGCCACAACCATCAACTGGGGATATCCGGTGGTAATGAAAATACGCGATACCACGTTTCCATTGGTGGGCTTATGCAGGAGGGAATTTTGGCACCGGAGGACTTCAGCCGGTATACCACCCGCCTGAACCTTGATTTTGACGTTAGCGATAATATCAGCATCGGTACCTCTACGCTGGCTAGTTACAGCGTGCAGAACGGGGGCGACAGAGGATTTTATGGCGAAGCTTTAGCAAACAGTCCGCTCGGTGTTCCCTATGATGAAGAGGGGAACTTACGATTCCAGCCAATCAATGATGGGCAACGTTCCAATCCGCTTATTGAAGTGCTGCCCGAAACATACGTCGATGAAGAGCAGCGCCAGCGCATTTTGAGCAACATTTTTGCCAATATTGATTTCACCGACAATTTAAGTTTCCGGATGAATTTTGCACCGGATATCCGATATGAGCGAGATAGCGACTACCAGGCATCTCGTTCAAGAGCTCAATTCCAAGGACCCGCCGCAGCGCAGAGAGGGGAAGAGTTCGTATTTGAGTATACCTGGGAGAATATCGTTCGATACCAGCAAGATATAACCGATATGCATTCCATCGATGTAACCGGTTTGTTCAGTTTGCAGGAGTTTAACGAAGAAACATCATTTACATCGGTGCGTGGTATTCCTGTAGAAACCATGGAGCTTTTTAATTTTGGAGCCGCGGAGGAGATTCTGGGAGCTGATACCAGTTTTGAAAAGTGGAGCCTGCTATCAAGCATGCTTCGTTTGAACTATAATTACGATGATAGGTATTTTCTGACGGCCACAGGTCGAGTTGACGGTTCATCACGATTTGGTGAAGAAAATGAGTACGGCTTCTTCCCATCGGTCGCACTTTCCTGGAATATTGCCAACGAAGATTTTTTCTCCACTGATGGTTTGTTCTCCGACTTGAGACTTCGCCTGAGTTGGGGTAAGACAGGACAAACCGGTATTGATCCCTACCAGACACAGGGACTTCTTGCCAGGACGCAGTTCAACTATGGAGGAGATCCTGCATTTGGTTTTGAACCATCACAGATTGCCAACCCGGAGCTTAAGTGGGAGACGACGACCTCTACCAATCTGGGTGTCGAATTCGGCTTACTTGACTCGCGACTTACCGGTGGCATAGATTTATATCGCCAGGAAACAACTGATCTGCTGCTCGAACGTCAGCTGCCGATCACCAGTGGCTACTCCAGCATTCTGGAAAATGTTGGTTCTACCCGTAATACGGGCATTGAGGCAACACTTTCAGCTCAGATAATCCAGGATTCCGGCCGGGATGCGTTTCAGTGGTCGGTTGATCTTAATCTGGCATCCAACAAAGAGGAGATCGTCGAGCTTTACGGCGGTACCGAGGATGATGTTGGTAATGAATGGTTTATCGGACAGCCAATTGATGTATACTACGATTATGAACAGGTTGGTGTCTGGCAGCTTGGCGAAGAATCGGAAGCAGGCAATTACAATCAAATTCCCGGAGAAATAAGGGTTAGAGATGTTAATAGCGACGATCAAATTAATGCTGCTGATCGCGTCATTATTGGGCAGGAAATGCCGAAACTGTCGGGTGGTTTAAATACCCGCTTCAGTTATAAGGGTATTGATCTATCGGTGTTCTTTTACGGTAACTTCGGTCATACTATTGACAGTGGTATACATGACGATGCCCTGGTAGGTCGATACAACGAGTTCGATGTGAATTACTGGACACCAGACAACCCGGTAAACCGGCATCCTCAGCCGACCATCAACCGAGAGTTTCCAATCTATAATAGTGCCCGGCATTATTATGATGGCAACTTCGTCAAAATCCGGAATGTTGTGTTAGGGTATAACCTCCCAACTCATATCCTTCAGGATGCCCTTGGTATTCAGGCACTCAGGGTGTACGCTAATGCACAACAGCCACTTATTATTTCTCCTTATGTGCAAAATCATCGTGGTATCGATCCGGAGAATCCAGGTACCGGTACACCGGCGCAATGGCAAATGAATTTTGGAATCAACTTAACATTTTAAAAGAACTAATCGGATAACATTATGAATAAGTATTCAAGAATATTCACGATTGTAATACTGATGGGGCTTTTTGCTTCCTGCTCCGATTTTCTACAGGAGGAAGTGAAAACCCAGGTAAGTAATACCCGCTATAACACGCCTGAAGGCTTTAACGAAGCTGTAAACTCTGCCTACAGTTATCTTAGAACATTTTACGGAACTGAGGAAGGCTTGACAGCAACGATATTCGGCACCGACACCTATCGTGAGGGAGCCGACGGTGATTTCAAGTATATGAACCGGTACAATAATGAGTTTGATTCTTTTGCATACCCAATGGAGTCAATATGGAATAATATGTACCGGGGTATAAATATTACCAATACGGTAGTGGCACGAGCCGAAGGGGGCGTGGAAGGATTGAGTGGCGAAGAAGTGACCCGAAGGACAGCAGAAGTTCGTTTCCTGCGGGCCCACTTTTACTTTATATTGGTTCAATTTTTTGGGCCTGTACACCTAACCACGGAAGAGACTGAAGGAGTTGAATTGCAGGCATCGCGCGCTTCAGTGAGTGACGTGTATAATCAGATCATATCAGATCTGGAATTTGCCATAGAGAATCTTCCTGCAGAACCTGAGCAATATGGACGAGCAACAAAACCAGCCTCAGAGCATTTGTTAGCGAGAGTCTTCTTGACCAGAGCCACATCCGACGCGGCAGGTTCCAACGACTACGAGTTGGCTGCTAATCTGGCGGAGACCGTAATCGATGACTACAACTTTCAACTGCTCGACGACTATGCCGATATTTTTGAAGTTGGCAACGAGCAAAATGCGGAAGTAGTCTGGGCAGTTCAGTACTCGGAAAATTCACTGGTTAATGGGACACCTGACCATGATCTGTTCAGGGGTGGTAACTCAGCGCACCTCTATTTTAATTTCCCGTATGATCAGGAACCCGGACTGTTCAGAACTGTCGAATTCGGAAGGCCCTTCCGCCGTTTCCGGCCCACTCTGTTCGCAACACAGGAGATGTTTCATTTGGATGACCGGGACGTCGACTCCCGCTATAAGAAGACCTTCAAGGATGCGTTTCGTGTGATCGATCCCGGTACGTATTCTAATGTAGATGGAGTGGAAGTAACCATGGCAGAAGGAGATACCGCTATCTGGTTCCCCGGTTATAATATGCCTTTATCAGAGCAACAAACCTACAATATGCAGGTAATTACGCCGGAAGAATACAACTTCATTAACTTCCCGGCACTTTGGAAGCATATGGATCCCAACCGTGCCAGTGTTAATGAGACGGGCGGATCACGAGACTGGATGGCATTCCGACTGGCTGAAACCCATCTGATTGCGGCTGAAGCCTATTTCTATATGGATGGTGCTACTTCAACAGATGCTATTTCGCATCTTAATGCAGTCAGGGAGCGTGCAGCCTGGCCGGGTGAAGAAAACAACATAACTTCAACCACAGCTACAAGCCTGCAGTCTGATGGTATCGACTTCATCCTGGATGAGCGCGGCCGGGAACTGTTGGGAGAAGGGTTACGCTGGTTCGACTTGAAACGAACTGGCAAGCTCGTAGAACGAACTACAGCACATAACCCTGATGTAGTACCCCCCATCGGCGGTCTGGAAGATTTCCACAGGTTGCGGCCTATACCACAGTCGCAGATTGATTTAACAGAAGGTGGAGAAAGTGCTTTTCCCCAGAATCCCGGATACTAGCTAAGGCGGGACCCATTGACATGAGTGGCAAGTCCCTATGCTTGCCACTTTATGTCATTTCATGACAACTGATTCCTTCAATAGTCCTTTCAATTTAGTGTTGTAATAACTATGGGTAAATCAGACGAGAATCATATAACGCGAAAAGAGTTTTTGACGAGATCAGCCATTATGTCGGCTGGTATTACGACGGGCATAAGTGCCAAAAGTTATGAAAACATTTTAGGAGCAAATGATAAGGTTCGTGTTGGTATTGTAGGTTTTTCCAATCGAGCCAGAGGATCGCTGATACCCTCATTTTTAGATCATGCGGACGAACTGAATTTTGAAATTACAGCTGTCTCCGATATTTGGAATAGACGTCGTAACGAAGGTGCTGAATATCTTAAAAAAGAATCTGGAAACACCATTTTGAAAGCTCGTAATAATGAAGAACTGTATGAGCAGCAGGATGTAGACGCCGTAATTATCAGTACCGCCGATTTTCAACATGCCCTGCACTGCAAGCAGGCCGTTGATGCAGACTGCGATGTATATGTAGAAAAGCCATTTGCCGAGACGATGGACGACAATCGGGTAGCGTTAGAGAGCGTTGAACAAAGTAACAAAATCGTACAGATAGGTTCTCAACGCAGAAGTGGCCGGAACTATCATGCAGCGGCCGATTTTATTCATGACGGTAAGTTTGGTGATATTGTAAGTGTAGAGATGACCTGGAATGTAAATCAGCCGGGACGCTGGAGACTTCCAGACCTTACAAAAGAAATTAAAGAGAAAGATACTGACTGGAAACGATATCTCATGAATCGTCCCTACGAACCATGGGATCCAAGAAAATACCTGGAGTATCGGCTGTTTTGGCCCTACTCTTCTGGTATCCCCGGTCAATGGATGTCTCATCAAATTGATACTGTTCACTGGTTTAGTGGTTTTCCCCATCCCAGAAGCGTTTCCGCCAACGGGGGGATATACTTGTGGAAAGATGGCCGGGAAAATTATGATACCATGACCGCCGTCTTTGATTACGGACCGTTGGATGATAAATCCAAAGGATTTCAGGTGATATATTCATCTCGTTTTACCAATTCTGCCGGTGGCGTTAAAGAGATCTATTATTCAAATGGTGGTGAACTCAATCTAAGTACAAACAAGGTTACTCCTAATGGAGGATTAACCGAGGCTCACGCCTCTGCCATGGGTATGGATCCTAATCTGCTTGAAGAACGATCCCTTTCCAAAGCGGTTCAGGCTGAGACCAGTGCCAATACCGGTGTCGACAGTATGACGTCATCCCACATGAGAAACTGGATGGAATGTGTTCGAAACAGAGAAGAACCCAATGCCGGCGTTCGGGCGGGCTATAACCATTCAATTGCAAATATTATGACAACGGCAGCTTTACGAATCGGACAATACGTCACGTTTGATGAAGAGACACAGGAGGTAATGGCCGGAGGAAAGGTTTTTAAGTATTAAGAATCTTCGATTGTACCACATTGTAGTTGTTATAATGGAGTAGTCCCATTAAATCAGGAACGTTTTAATCCTTTTTAAACGAAACAGTTGTGTCAGGGATGAACAAATTTACAGACCTCTTGCTGCTATCGTTACTCGTAGCTGCTTTTACCCAATTGGAGAGTGGAAAGGAGAATGCAATAAAGCTAATAAACAACCAGGAACAAAGCAGGGTGGAGATTTCTGTAAACGGGGCACTTTTTACCGCCTATCATTATGCAGAAAGGTTTAAAAAACCGGTTCTGTATCCTATAAAAACCGATAATGGGAACCCAGTTACGAGAGGCTACCCCATTGAGCCGCGGCCGGGTGAGCGGATAGATCATCCCCATCATGTAGGGCTATGGTTTAATTATGGAGATGTGAACGGGCTGGACTTCTGGAATAATTCGAATGCAATTCCTGCTGACGAAAAGGACAAATACGGTACTATTGTTCACAAGAAGATCAACAGAATTGAAAGTGGTGAGAAGCAAGGCTTGTTGGAAGTAACGATGCACTGGATCAGCCCCGATGGGGATGTTCTCCTGAAAGAGAATACGACGTTCGTGTTCAGGGCAGCAGACAACAAAAGGATGATAGACCGGACAACAAGATTGCAGGCCTTGGATCACAAAGTTTCCTTAAAGGATAACAAGGAGGGACTATTGGGGATTAGGGTGGCACGTGAGTTAGAGCATCCCTCGAATGAACCGGTACGCTTAACTGATTCGTCCGGTCACCCGCTCCCTCAACCCGTAGTAAGCAATGCTGGAGTTACCGGCAATTACCTTAGTAGTAAGGGTGTGGAGGGCACAAACGTTTGGGGCACACGTGCACGTTGGATGATTTTATCTGGTCAGATTCAAGATGAAAAAGTTTCTTTGATAATCCTTGATCATCCTGAAAATATCGGGTTCCCAACATATTGGCATGCCAGGGGCTACGGCTTGTTTGCTGCTAATCCACTGGGACAGGAAGCATTGAGCAGCGGTAAAGAAGTATTGGATTTTAAACTCTCTGCTGGTGACTCCGTTACATTTAATCACCGAATTATCATCTACTCCGATGAAAAGGCTACGAATAAGGAGCTGGAGAAGGAGTGGAGAAAATTTGCGAATAATACAGCAGGGTAGTTGCCCGGAATTGACGGGAAGAAAGTTCATTCCGGATTGCAGTATCAGATGTACGGCTATTTTATGGATTAGGTACCTGTTCGGTGGGATAGCCATGTTCCAGATGAGTGGGATTGAAAAGTGACGAAAATTTTAACCACATACACCTTGCATCCAATCACTTAACTGTCATATAAATTAACAATGCGATGGACATAGCAGATTTGAATAAGATTGAAGGACGCACTTTTCCCGCACGACGTCTCACTAAAAATATCGTGGGGGGAGCTTCCAATATTCAGGCAAAAGCTTTTAGCCTGGGTATAGTAACCCTGGAACCAAACGGGGGACAGGTTCCTTGGCATAATCATGAGCAGGAAGAGATCTATATGATTCTGGAAGGTACCGGTGAAATATGTCTCGATTCAGAACGTCAGGAAATTGTTGCTGGTCAGACGGTTTATATCCCTTCAAACGAATTCCACCAATTGACAAACATCGGAGATATACCCCTGCAATTTGTGTATTGCTATGGACCGGCCGGGGACGTGGCTCACTGGAAGCAAGAACTGAAAGGTACCCTGCCCAGGGCTGGTGAAGATGTACCGCCACTGCCGGAAGGGGCACAACCTCAGTGTACCGAGCCTGCAGAAGAGTACAAATAGTAACTACTAATTTTAGACATAAATACAGATAGATGGGTGACGAACTGAAGACACACACCATAGGAATTATTATGAACGGTGTAACAGGCCGTATGGGGACTAATCAACATCTGCTGAGATCCATTGTGCCAATTATAAAACAGGGCGGAGTGAAGATTAGTGAAGATGAAGTTGTTATGCCCGATCCGGTGTTAGTTGGACGAAATCCGGTAAAGCTCGAAAAACTTTCTAAACAAACCGGAATTAAAAAAAGAACGACCGACCTGGACTCTGTACTCAAAAAAAATGATTACCATATTTATTTTGATGCCCAACGCACAGATTTACGATTCGAATGCATTAAAAAAGCGGTGGCTGCCGGTAAGCACATTTATTGCGAAAAGCCGACCGCTCTCAACACACCCGATGCAGTTGAGCTTCATAAAATGGCAGAAAAAAAGGGAGTTAAGCATGGTGTTGTTCAAGATAAACTCTGGCTGCCCGGTCTCGCAAAACTCAGGCAACTAAAACAGCAGGATTTCTTTGGGGATATTCTCTCTGTAAAGGCGGATTTTGGGTATTGGGTTTTTGAAGGCGATACGATTCCCGCTCAGCGTCCATCCTGGAACTATCGGGCTGAAGACGGCGGTGGTATTATCCTGGATATGTTTTGTCACTGGCGCTATGTACTCGACAATCTTTTTGGTGAAGTAGAGCGGGTTTCTTGTTTGGGAGCTACCCATATCGGCAAGCGTTTTGATGAAAAAGGGGAGCCATATAAAGCTACCGCTGATGATGCTGCATATGCAATTTTTGAGCTAAAGAATGGAACGGTGGCACAATTTAACTCTTCGTGGACCACGCGGGTACGGCGCGACGATCTTGTGACCTTTCAGGTTGATGGGACAAAAGGATCTGCCGTGGCGGGACTGCGTAAGGTCTGGATCCAACCCCATTCTGCTACACCCAAACCGGTCTGGAATCCGGATGAAGATTCAGATCATAACTATCATAAAGATTGGATTCTTTTGCCAGATCAGCAGGAGTTTGACAACGCTTTTAAAATACAGTGGGAGTTATTTCTCCGTCACGTAGTAAATGATGATCCTTTTCGGTGGAATTTACTGGAAGCGGCCAAAGGTGTTCAATTAGCTGAAATAGGTTATGAAGCTTCAGAAAAACGAGAATGGATCGAAATTCCTTCACTTGTCTAATATTCAAATTAATAGAAGTATAAATAGAATGAATATAGGAGATAAACTGAGTATTCAGGATTTGGAGGAGTTCCTTGAAAAATTCTGGAAACTCTCCGCACAAAAAATTCGACTTATCAGGAATGAGTATGATGTTTCCCAGGGATCCCCGGTTTTTACTGTAGACGGGAAATACACCACTCGCGGTTGGACCGAGTGGACCCAGGGTTTTCAGTTTGGATCAGAGATTCTTCAGTTTGATGCGACAGATAACCAGGAATTCCTGGAGTTGGGCCGCAAGGCAACAGTGCAAAAGATGGCGCCTCATATTACCCATATTGGAGTTCATGATCACGGCTTTAACAATGTGAGTACCTATGGTGCTCTCAGGCGCCTTCTCTACGAAGGCCGTTTCGAAGCTGAAGATTGGGAAAAGGAGTTCTACGATCTGGCATTGAAGTCTACCGGTGCCGTACAGGCGACATGCTGGACAGAGACAGCCGATGGTGGAGGATTTATTTACTCTTTTAACGGGCCTCACTCACTATTTGTGGATACTATCCGCACAGTACGCGTTCTGGCACTGAGCTACCGCCTTGGGCATGTGCTGTTTGGTGAGAATGATCAACAAATTTCTTTGCTTGAACGCTTGGTAGAACATGCACGGACTACGGCGCAATACAGTGTCTACTATGGGGAAGGTCGCGATCTCTATGATATTCGGGGTCGAACCGTCCACGAGGCCATTTTCAATACCAATGACGGTCGGTTTCGATGTCCCAGTTCACAGCAAGGCTACTCCCCTTTCTCTACCTGGACACGCGGGCTTTCCTGGGCAATGTGTGGTTTTGCCGAGCAGTTGGAGTTCCTGGAAGAGGTAGAACAAAAAGACCTGGAACCGGTTGGGGGGTACAAAAAGATTCGGGAAATGATGCTAAAAGCGGCACGTGCTGCCTGTGATTTCTATATTGAATATACCTCTCTCGACGGGATTCCTTATTGGGATACCGGTGCTCCATCACTCCACATGTTGGGTGATTATACCGAGAAGAAAGCTGATCCATACAACAATTATGAACCGGTTGATAGCTCCGCCGCCGCTATTGGTGCACAAGGACTGTTGCGGTTGGGGCATTATCTGAAGGAGAAAGGCCAAAAAGATTCGGCTGCAAAGTACTGGCGAGCCGGCCTGGTAGTGACACGTACGCTGCTGGGTGAGCCCTACCTAAGTACTGGTGAGGATCACCAGGGACTCCTTCTTCACTCCGTTTACCACCGGCCCAATGGGTGGGACTATATTCCCGAAGGACAAAAGATCCCTTGTGGAGAATCCAGCATGTGGGGCGACTATCATATGAGGGAACTGGCCCTGTATATAACCCGACTGTTGAAAGATGTTCCTTACTACACCTTTTTTAATGGAATCAAAAAAGAAAATTAATAATGAAACCTGTTGCACTTGTTACCGGTGGATCCCGCGGCATTGGACTGGGAATTTCAAAAAAGCTTTGTGAAAATGGCTATAACGTGGCCATCAATGGCGTACGTGAAGAAGAACAGGTCCAAGATGTTCTGGAAGAGTTGCGTTCAACCGGCGCCAATTCCATCTATTGCCAGGGCGATATTCGTACGGCTGAAGACCGGGAGTCTATTGAAGATAAATTGCGATCGCATTATGGACAGCTAAACGTATTGGTCAATAATGCGGGTGTTGCTCCCAGGGAGCGGCTGGATCCGCTGGAGGCCACAGAGGAAAGCTATGATCGGGTGATGGGAATCAATCTAAAAGGACCCTATTTCCTGACTCAGCGAATAGCACGCTGGATGGTGGAACAGAAAGAAAAGGATGCCTCCTATACCGGCATCATTGTTACCGTTGGATCGATATCAGCAACGGTAGTGTCACCCAATAGAGGTGAGTATTGTATTTCCAAAGCAGGACTGGCAATGCACAGTAAGATATGGGCCGTACGCCTGGCGGAGTATGATATTAAAGTGTATGAAGTGCGACCGGGTGTGATCAAGACGGATATGACCTCTGGCGTCCAGGAAAAGTATGACAGGTTGATTGCAGAGGGATTGATGGTTCAACAGCGATGGGGTTTCCCCGAAGATATCGGTAAAGCGGTATTATCGCTGGTGGATGGTGACTTCGCATATTCAACGGGAGAGGTCATAATGGTTGACGGGGGACTGACGATCCCGCGTCTGTAATGCTATTCTGTCCAAGATTTTGAGACGAACTGACTGAATTAACTTCCGAATCAAAACGAGTATGAAATGAGTAATACACTTGATGAAAAAACTGAGAAATCAGAGCAGCAAAGCC
>JBEPXS010000009.1:0-21148 GCA_041641755.1 Balneolaceae bacterium | reverse complement strand
CACGACCAGTCTATGAGTCTATCCCCCGACGACCCGGATGCGTTGGTCGAGGCTCTTGGGCACGACAACATGTTCTGGCGGCTGACAGCCCAGCGATTATTGGTAGAACGGGGCCAGACGGACGTACTCCCGGACTTGTATGAGCTGGTCCAAAACGAGCAGGTGGACAACTTGGGACTGAACAGTGCTGCCCTTCACGCCCTGTGGACTATACACGGGCTGGATGCTTTAGATGGCAGCAACGAGGAGGCCCTGTCAGTAGCAACAGATGCATTGAGCCATCCGGCAGCGGGTGTGCGTAAGGCTGCGATACGGGCATTACCACGGACGGAACAGGCCAACAACGGGATTCTTAATTCGGGGGTACTGCACGACCAGGATCCCCATACGCAGCTGGCCGCTATACTGTCCACCATTGAGATGGACGAAAGCAATGCCATCGGTGAGGCCCTATACGAGGTGAGTCGTGATGATGAAGTGATGGAGGATGAGTGGCTGGCCGAGGCGCTGAAGCTGGCAGCCAGTAAACACGAGGAAGGTTACAAAGGTGCTACCACTCTTGGCAGTACCGATGCCGGTTCCTCTGCTGAAGGCTCTTCATCCATACCCGAAGATGCACAGGTTGTTCGGATCAAGACCGTGGTCAACGAACTGAAATTTGATGTTACTGATTTTACCGTCGATGCGGGTGGGACCGTCAGCATCGTGCTTGAGAACCCCGATTTTATGCAGCATAACCTGCTGATTGTGCAGCCCGGTGCGCTGGAGAAGGTAGGCAAAGCTGCCGACGAGCTTGCAACTAATCCCGATGCTGCCGCGCAGGATTATGTTCCCGACATGCCGGAGGTACTGCATGCTACACCCCTGATTAATCCCGATGAATCCGTCACCCTGACCTTTACGGCACCGGAGGATCCTGGTGACTATCCGTACGTGTGCACCTTCCCGGGACACTGGCGAACCATGCAGGGTACCATGACGGTAGTAGCTAACTAACTGAAGCATTAATCAGAAAAGAAGAACTATTGTGAATTTGAAGTTTGGCGTAAGCACATGGGTTTGGACTTCCCCTTTTTCAACGAAAACCATCAGCCTGTTTTCAAAGATTAAGGAGATGGGCTTTGATGTGGTGGAGATTCCGGTGGAGGACCCGGAGCTGATTGACGGTAAACAGGTAAAGCGGGCTTTGGATGAACATGGTCTGGAGGCCGTGGTCTGTGGGGCGTTCGGTCCCAGCCGCGACTTTACCAGTGATGATCCCGCGGTGCATCAGCAGTGTTTTGACTATATGGATGCCCTGATGGATCTGTGTGTAGATCTGGATACCAACTTTGTTGCGGGACCGATGTATGCAGCGGTCGGCAAGGCACGAATGGTACCGTCGGAGCAGCGAAAAATCGAGTGGGAACGGGCGGTGGTAAACCTGCGAAAGGTTGCCGAAAAGGCATCTGAACGCGGTCTGGAGTTGGCCATTGAACCGTTAAACCGGTTTGAATCTGACTTGGTCAACAATACTGCCGATGCCAGGCGATTGGTAGAGGATATTGATCACTCTGCCGCCAAGATTATGGTGGATGGATTTCATATGAGTATTGAGGAGAAAAGCCTGGAGGAGGCGATAAAAACAGCCGGAGATAAGTTGATTCACGTGCAGACCTCGGAAAATTACCGGGGCACGCCCGGCACCGGGCAAACCGACTGGGAAAGCTTTCGGCGCGGCCTGGAAGCAGTTGGGTATGAAGGGATCGTTACCATTGAAAGTTTTACCTCAGACAACCAGGAACTGGCGGATGCGGTATGCATCTGGGGACCACTGGCCGACGATCAGGATGACCTTGCAAGAGATGGCCTGGCATTCTTGAAAAAGACATTCACATAAGACAAAATAACTAAACACATTTAAAAAGTTGGGGATCATATTATGGCAGACAATAAAGTAAACATTGCGATAATCGGACTGGGATTTGGGGCGGAATTTATCCCGATCTACCAGAAGCACCCGAATGCCAACATGTACGCTATTTGTCAGCGTACCGAATCAGATCTGAACGAGGTTGGGGATGCGTTCGATATTCCACAGGAGCAGCGCTACACGTCCTACGAGGAACTGCTGGAGAACTCGGAGGTCGATGCCGTACATATCAATACACCGATTCAACTGCATGCCGAGCATTCCCTGATGGGACTCCGCGCCGGCAAGCACGTCTCCTGCACGGTTCCGATGGCCACCAGCATCGAAGATTGCAGGGAGATTGTAGAAACGGTTGAGGAAACGGGACTGAAGTATACCATGGCGGAGACTGTTGTTTACAGCCGGGAGTACCTGTTTGTAAAAGAACTGTACGAGAAGGGTGAACTCGGCAAGATCCAGTACCTTCAGGCCTCCCATCCTCAGGATATGGAGGGCTGGCCGGAATACTGGGAGTATATGAAACCGATGCACTATGCCACACATGTGGTGAGCCCGGTGCTGGGGCTGACCGACGCGGAGGCCGAGTATGTCTCGTGCTTCGGATCGGGCCGGATCAGTGAGAACCTGATTGAGAAGTCCGGCTCACCGTTTGCCGTGGAGACCTGCCACATTAAACTGCGGAATTCTGACGTGTCGGCCCACGTGTATCGCTCCCTGTTTGATACCGCCCGGCAGTATCGGGAAAGCTTTGATGCCTATGGCTCCAAAAAATCGTTTGAGTGGCCCTTGATCGAAGGCGAAGAGCCGGTCATTCACACCGCCAAGAAGCCGGAGCCGGAGATTCCCGAACGCGTGGAGGTTCCCGACTACGGGCATCTGCTGCCGGAGGAGATCCAGGAGTTTACCCAGGAAGGAGTCTATGATGCCGACGAACACGCACACCTGTCGTTTATCCAGGGCGGCGGTCACGGCGGTTCCCACCCTCACCTGGCCCATGAGTTTGTGGATTCTATTGTCAATGACCGGGAACCCTATCCGAATGCACGCCAGTCCGCCAACTGGACCTGCGTCGGATTGCTGGCCCACGAGTCGGCCATGAACGGCGGGGAGATCAGGCAGCTGCCCGAGTTTACACTGACCGACTAATAAAAATATCCGCTTAACTCCAGAGTACTCAATAATTAACTCAATTAGTTTTTTATTGACCACTGAAAACTCATCGAATGTCATCAACCGGGATCAGCTCCACGGGGTTTTGCTGTAGCTATAATCTTTTTGATTGTATACCTCAATAATAAAAAGTAAGGTGGCTAAAAGGCCGAACGGCTTGAGAAGCAGGGATAGCACTTGAAGTAGTATTAATTTTAAATGGTGCAGGTCTAAAAACCTGTACCATTTTTATTTGAATTAAACTGAATATGTTGGTTTGAGTGCGGAATGAAAGAATCTCGAAGGTGCCGGGGAAATCCAGAATAGGGATACGGGCTCCAAGAAGCGAATGTACGCAAAGGATTGGGACTGAGAAAGAAAAGGCAGAAAAATTACAACAGTTTGAGCCCACCTACACAAATCTCATCTGGGGCAATAGGATTACCCCACCCCTCACCTCTACCTCCGTTCAGCTGCTCCGTGGCTGAACCTAGCTGACACTCTGCGTCCTATTTTGCCCAATGCAGGATAAAATTTAGCAACACGCCTACCCTTTTGAAGTGGTAAATGGAATGAAAAAATTATAAGTATTTAAGGCAACTAAATATTTTAACCATTTAGTTGAAATATTTAGTTAAAAGCTATACATTGGAAATGGTTTGTAAGAAAAGGCGGTTTGATTGGTTGATACAATCGCCAGATCAGAGAAGGAAAACGATAATCCTGGCAAACTAAAATTTTTTGTCCTCTATTCAACCATATAGTTGAATCATAAAGTTAGTTTTAGATTCTAAAAGAATTAAGCATGAATGCAGAAGAAAAAGACACTGAAGAATTAATATTTGAAGCGGCGTGTCGCGTGTTTCAGCGGAAGGGGTATGCCGGTGCCCGCATGCAGGAGATCGCAGACGAGGCCGATATCAACAAGTCGATGCTGCACTACTACTACCGGAGCAAAGACAAGCTATTTAAGAAAGTATACCAGCGTGAAATTGCGCGTTTCTTTCCGGTCATTTTTGGAGTACTGGATTCCGACATTCCTCTCGATGAAAAGATAGAACAGCTTATAGAGGCCTATTATGGGTTTTTAAGTGATAATCCCAAAATACCACAGTTTGTCATTTACGAGATGAACCAAAATCCTGAACGGCTGAGGAAATTTATTCAAGAAAGCAACATCCACCCTCCCCGGAACTTCCATAACCAGGTAAAGCAGGAGATTAAAGCGGGCAGGATGAATAAGATAGCCCCTGAGCAGTTGTTGACCAGCATTGTTGCACTCATTCTGTTTCCGTTTATGGCAGAAACAATGATCCAGGGAATATTTAGTCTGGACGAGAAGGGCTACCGAACCTTCCTGGGAGAGCGTAAAGAGTTTTTACTCGACTTCATTTTGAATGGAATTAATTACAAAAGACAATGAATGTATTAGCAATTATAGTTCTGTTCGGTTCAGTATTGCAGGCAACCCCGGCTGATTCGGTTACCCTGCAGTATTGTTACGAGCAGGCCTCTGAAAACTATCCCAAAGCTGAAAATATTGAGCTGCAGGAAAAGATTACAGATCTCAACGTACAGATCGCCAATACGGGATACTATCCAAATATTGAGCTTGGGGGTAAAGCGAGCTATCAGTCGGAAGTGACCGACTTTTCGTTGCCCGGCGGCGGTGGCCCCCCTCCGATCAGCAAAGATCAGTATGAGGCTTCCCTGAGCGTAACTCAGAATATTTTCAGTGGTGGGTCGGTGAGCATCCAAAAAGAGCTTGAACAGGCGAAGGGAGAACAGGAGATTTACTCCACCGAGATTGAACTTCACCAGATTCGCAGCCAGGTAGAACAGGTTTACTTCGGGATATTATTATCGCAACAGCAGAGCAAGGTAAATGCATTGTTGATTGAAAATCTTAAGGAGCAGTTCGTCTCTGTACGCTCAAAAGTGGAGAACGGTGTGCTGCTGCCGAGCCAACAGCATATTTTAAAAGCAGAGATGATTGAAGCAAGACAAGACTCCTCATCTATTCAGTCCAATATTAAAGCGGGTTATGACGTCCTGGGTGAGTTGATCGGAGAGGAACTTACGACTAAAACGTCCCTCGCACTGCCCGATACACAAATTGATTACCGCTCCCTGCAACCGCAGCGACCGGAATACGACCTGTTTCGCAGCACTAAAAGAGCACTGGATGAACGGATGAAACTTGCCGAAACCAAGAAGGTACCCCGCATCTCGGCATTTGCAACTACCGCGTACGGCAGACCAGGCCTCAACTTTCTGGACGATGATTACCACGGGTATTATATGGTGGGTCTGCAGCTGAGCTGGAATATCCGGGATTTTTTAAATGCTGGTCAGGAGATGCAGGCATTGAAGATTCAACAGCAGAAGATCACGCAGAACCAGAAATCATTTACGCGGCAACTGGAGGCTTCTATTGATAAAATAGAGGAGCGGATAGCTACCCTTCAGGAAAATATAGAGCGTGGCCGTGAGATCATCGAGCTGCGACAGAAGGTAGTTAAGGAGAGTGCCAGTCAGCTGGAGCACGGGGCTATTACCGCCACCGAATATGTTACCGAATTAACACAGGCCAACCGGGCCCGGCTTTCACTTTTCATCAACCGCGTGGAGCTGGCTAAAGCCCGAGTTGAATATGCAACGACACTCGGAGTACCGATCAACTAAATTACAAGCAGAATAATTCTCATCGATAAAGAACCTTACAACCAAATAAA
This sequence comes from Balneolaceae bacterium, assembly GCA_041641755.1. Classification (GTDB taxonomy): domain Bacteria; phylum Bacteroidota; class Rhodothermia; order Balneolales; family Balneolaceae; genus JAMQKA01. The sequence continues at coordinate 15,352 of JBEPXS010000009.1, read as the reverse complement.
TCAGCAATATGGACGCCCGTAATACAGATTTTAAGACTTCACCCTTCAAAGCAGTAATACACCGTATACCCAGGGGATGGCTGCTGGTAGTTATTCTGGCAATGATGATGAAGATGATAACCGGATGTACGGCTGGCAATCAATCCGATGCTTACGGCCAGTTTGAGGCTACGGAAACCACAATCTCCTCTGAGATGTCTGGAAAGCTTTTGAAGTTTTCGGTTAACGAAGGGGAATATATGGAGGCCGGTCAACAAGTGGCGAGTATTGATTCGGTCCGCCTGGTTTTGCAAAGGCAGGAGCTAAAATCAAGGCTGAATGCTGTGGAAGCTAAAATAACCAACATAAATGCCGAGGTGGAGGTCCAGGAAGAAGAGCTTTCACTTGCAGAAACGAATCTACAACGGATGAAGGCGATGAAGGAAGATGGGGCTGCCACCGACCAGATGCTGGACGATGCCCGGACCCGTGTGCAAACCATCCGCAAGCGAATTAACGCACTGCAAACTCAAAAGCAATCGGTTCGGGCAGAGATAGCCGCCACCCAAACACAAATCGACCAGGTGATAGATCAGATTGAGGATGCACTGATTATAAATCCGGTTAAAGGAACAGTACTAACAACATTTGTTGAACCTTACGAATTGGTGCAACAGGGGCAGCCACTCTACCGCATTGCCAACTTGGATACTCTGATACTCCGGGTGTATATCGATGGAGCTCAGCTGCCTAACGTAAAGCTTGGCCAGCAGGCAGAAGTATTAGTTGACAAAAATGCGGAAGAAAACCAGGCCATGACCGGAAGGGTGAGCTGGATCGCCTCGGAAGCGGAGTTCACTCCGGAGCAAATACAGACCAAGGAGGAGCGGGTAACCCAGGTATACGCCGTGAAGTTGCGTGTTCCCAATCCTGATGGAGTGCTCAAGATAGGAATGCCGGGAGAGGTAAACTTTTAGTCATATGCATACAAGACAACCGGTTATACCAAATACCTTTAATTGTACGAACAGGTAATAGTATGAGTATTGTGAGTGTTCAAAATCTGACGAAATTCTATGATGATGTTACCGCTTTGGACGGTGTATCTCTGGAGGTAAGGGAGGGAGAACTGTTCGGTTTCATCGGTCCCGATGGTGCGGGGAAGACGACATTGTTCAGAATCCTGACCACTCTGCTGAAGCCTGATTCAGGGAAGGCAGAGGTACTTGGCCTTGATGTTGTTGAAGACTATCGTGAACTGCGCCCACAGCTGGGATACATGCCTGGTCGATTCTCGCTGTACCAGGATCTGAGCGTCCGAGAGAATATGGATTTTTTTGCTTCCGTATTCGGAACCACACTGGAAGAGAACTATGACCTGGTTGCTCCGATCTACAGTCAGCTTGAACGGTTCGAAAATCGTCTGGCGGGGGCCCTGTCCGGGGGTATGAAACAGAAACTGGCGCTGAGCTGTGCTCTCATCCACAAGCCGGAACTGTTGATTCTGGATGAACCGACGACTGGGGTGGACGCGGTTTCCCGCCAAGAGTTTTGGGAGATGCTTCATCACCTGAAATCACAAAATATCACCATCATAGCTTCAACCCCCTATATGGATGAAGCCGAGCAGTGCGATCGTGTGGCGCTCATCGACGAGGGTAATATTATGAAAATAGATACCACCAAACAGATTGTGGAGGCATTTAAGCGACCGTTACTAGCTGTCAAGGCCGATAACCGCTACCGTCTGATTAAGAAGCTGCGGGAGTACCAGTTTGCCCATTCGGTTCAACCTTTTGGAGAGTATATCCATTTCACCGACCGGCGCGACAGCTCGCATCCCGGGCAGCTTAAAACCTATTTAGCTGAAACAGGGTTTAGCGGCATCCACATAAAAGAAGTGCAACCTAATATTGAAGACAGTTTTATGGCACTCATGCAGGAGGAATCGCAATGAAAAAGTCCGGACCGGTAATACAGGCGACCGACTTAACCCGAATGTTTGGGGATTTTACCGCTGTTGATCGGATTAGTTTTGAAGTGGACCGTGGAGAAATATTTGGATTTCTGGGGGCGAACGGTGCCGGAAAGACTACGGCTATCCGTATGCTGATCGGGTTGCTGACCCCCACTTCTGGTGATGCATCTGTGGCAGGATATGATGTGTATTCCCAGGCGGAATCAATCAAAAAGCGAATCGGGTATATGAGTCAGAAATTTTCCCTTTATGAGGATTTGACAGTCTGGGAAAATATTCGTCTCTATGGCGGTATATATGGCCTTCCCAAAAAACAAATTGCAACTAAAGCCCACAACCTGCTACAGACCCTGCAACTGGAAGAGGCACGTGACAAACGTATCGGGTCACTGCCCCTGGGGTGGAAACAGAAGCTGGCGTTTTCGGTGGCCGTCATGCATGAGCCGGATATCGTGTTCCTGGATGAACCCACCGGCGGTGTTGATCCCATCACCCGTCGACAGTTTTGGGAACAGATCTATAAAGCCTCTGATGAGGGAACGACTGTTTTTGTTACGACCCACTATATGGACGAAGCGGAATATTGTGATAGCGTTTCGATAATGGTGGATGGGCGGATTGAAGCCCTGAATAGCCCCTCCGGACTGAAAGACGAGTTCGAAGCAGAAGATATCGAAGAGGTATTTATCGAACTGGCCCGTGGCGCTAAACGAGCAGATCAGTGAACAGGCTACATTACACAGTTGGGCAGTGTGTCAGTGATGGTAGTGAATGGATAGGATAATTTTTATAGCGAGATTTTTTTAGAATGGTATATAAGATTTTGGCCAGTTCATCGGCATCCTCAAAGATGCTGGTGTATGTTTTATTATCAATGAAACCGGTGTCATTTAAAAGTGATAACCAATATTTGGTCTCCAAACACTCTTTATATGATATAGATAGTTTGGCCGAAAAATCTGCTTTAGAGATGGCACCATTACCTTCGGCAATGTTGGCACATATACTGGTGCCAGACCTGAGAAGCTGTTTTGAAAGAATGAACTCTTTCTTCTCATCACTCAAAAACTGGTAGGCTTTGACGATTCTAACAGAAAACGCATATGATTTTCGATATAAATTATTTCCATATAACGATATAATTTCTGGTTTCAATGATCAAAGTATCTATCTAATAGATCTATTTCCGGTCTCGTCCTTACAAAGTTTAAACGAAGTAATTCTTCTGTCAAATTCAATGATCCACTGTCAACTGACGAACTGATAACTGACACACTGAAATATGCATTCATTCAAAGGTTTTGTGATAAAAGAGTTTCGCCACATTCTGCGGGACAGGCGTACCCTGCTGATCCTGTTTGGGCTTCCTATTGCGTTACTGTTAATCTTTGGATACGCCGTACGCAATGAAGTGAATGATGCAGAGGTGGCTATCCTGGACCACTCAAAAGATGAGATTACCCATCAGCTTATTCAAAAACTGCGGGCTTCAGACGAACTAAACATCACAACCTACCTGCAGGCAACCGAAGAGATTGATCCCGCATTTAAAAGCGGAGACATCAGGGAGGTGATTGTGTTTGAAAAGGATTTTAAACGAAATCTGCAGCGCACCGGACAAGCCGATATTCAAATAATTACCGATGCTTCCGAACCCAATATCGCCGGGCTCATTCAACAATACACCCGGGCTATAATCCAAAGCTGGCGGCCCGAAAACGTTGCATTAACGGGGGCGGCTGTCGGTGTACAGCCGACCGTACGTATGATGTTTAATCCACAATTAAAAAGTGTATACTACTTTGTACCCGGGCTCATCGCCGTAATCCTGATGATGGTTTCTGCCCTAATGACCTCGGTTTCAATAGCCCGCGAAAAAGAGACCGGAACCATGGAGGTGTTACTGGTATCACCCCTGAAGCCGTACCACATCATTGTGGGCAAAGTGATCCCCTACTTGGTGCTTTCGGTGGTAAATGTCGTTACTGTACTGGCCGTGGCTGATTTTGTTTTTAAAGTACCATTCAGGGGTTCGATTCTGTTTTTCCTGTTCGTGTCCCTGTTGCTGATATTTTCGGCTCTTGCTTTAGGAGTACTAATTTCAACGAAGGCAGAAGATCAACGTACCGCCATGATGGCCTCGCTGATGGGAACGATGCTGCCGACCCTGATGCTCTCAGGATTTATTTTTCCCGTTGACAGTATGCCTCTGCCGTTGCAATGGTTTAGCAATATAGTGCCGGCCAAGTGGTATCTGATTACGGCGCGTGGTTCAATGTTGATGGGCACCGGGTTTCACTATCTGTGGTTTCCGATTGCGGTACTCGGGGCAATGGCTGTAGTACTGGTTTTTGCCGGTGTACGAAATTTTCACGACCGGCTGGAGTGAATCTATTAAGTAAAAAGCTAAAGTACACCGCAAGACCAAGAATCAGGTCGGTATAACATAAAGATTTAAATGTAAGAGAGCTTTGCAAAGCCAACTGTCATTGCGAATGGAATGAAGCAATCTCCCAATCAGAGTCTCTATCGGGAGACTATTTCTCCCGATAGCTTTCAGGAAATGAGAGCCAGTGGATGAGAAGGTTTTGCAAAGCTCTCTGAAATCGCAAGTTTTGAAATTATGAATTCAAAAAAATGATTTAAAGAGATAACAATGAGAACAATCTTATACCTTGTACAAAAAGAGTTTTTACAGATTTTCCGGGATAAGGCGATGCTGTTTATCCTGTTTGCAGTTCCGATTGTTCAACTGGTGGTGTTGACATATGCAGCTACATTTGAGCTCAGGGATGCGGGGTTTCACCTGGTGGACCATGATCAGAGCACGGTGTCGCAGCGTCTGGCCAATAATTTCGAGGCGACCGATCATTTCAGGCTTGTTGGGCAGAGTTACAGCAATGATCAGGGAATTGATGATATCCTTCGGAATGAAGCAAGGATGGTAATAGTGATTCCTGATAATTTTGAGCGAGAACTGCGTTCGGGACAGAGTCCCCAAGTACAGTTCATTATCAGCGCAGTAGATGGAAACACCGCCGGGCTTATCCAGAGCTACAGCCAGGCTATACTACGTGACTTTGGCATGGAGATCGGTTCCGAAGTTCGCACAGTGTCTGGGGCAGGATTAATAAAACGAGCCTCGTTCAACATTACCTCGTCCAACTGGTACAACCGAACGCTGGACTACATCCAGTATATGGTACCCGGCATTATCACCATACTGGTAACGCTGATCTGCCTCTTGCTGTCGGTTCTCAATATCGTGCGTGAGCGGGAGATCGGAACCATCGAGCAGATTAATGTGACCCCGATAAAGAAATACCAATTTATCAGCGGTAAGCTGATTCCCACCTGGCTGTTGGCGATGATAGTTTTGACAGTGGCGCTGGGGATAGCCTATTTTTGGTTTGAGATCCCGATGCGGGGTAACGTGGTTCTGGTCTATGCCACCGCTGCCATCTATCTGCTGGCGATTCAGGGGCTGGGTCTGCTGATTTCCTCCGCTTCCAATACTCAGCAACAGGCGATGTTTATCAACTTTTTCTGTGTGATGGTGTTCCTGTTGATGGGCGGCATCTTCACCCCTATCGAAAGCATGCCACAGTGGGCGCAGCAGTTGACAGTGGTTAACCCGATTGCTTACTTTGGCAAGATCATGAGGATAGTGCTGCTAAAAGGCTCTGGCTGGGTCGATATCCAGTATATGTTCGGGGCTATCACCCTGATGGCCGCGGTTCTCCTGCCTACCGCCGTAGCCAGTTACAGCAAGCGTACGGCGTAGATGGGTATTGCTCTTGTCTAAGAGAACTAAACCTGACTATCCCGAGCGAAAAATAACTCCCCACTGGCCGTTCTTTTTCCATGCCTTGCCGATGAAAGTTCCAAATACGGTGATCTCCTCCCATTCGTCAGGTGTGATACGGATAGGCTCATAGGCGGGGTTTTCCGGCTGTAGCAACACCCCGTCCTTTTTTCTGCGAATGGTTTTCAGGGTTGTTTGGCCATTGTACAAGATGGCACCGATCTCCCCATCCTCCGGCGGACGCGGATCGATGATGATATAGTCGCCGTCGCGGATATCTGCGTCAATCATACTTTCGCCATCTACAATCAGGGCAAAGTAGTGGTCGGATTTCGCCGGGTGTACCTCAACGGGCAGATGCCCAAGATTTTCACTAATTGCCTGGTGCATGCCCCCGGCCGCTATACGCCCCTTGACCGGGATACCCGGATACACCCCGGAAACCTGGGAGCGCCTGGTCGGATGGATATCGTAATTGCCCGGGCCATCCTTCGTCAGGTAATTTTTCTTTACCAAGCTGTTAAGGTGTTGGTAGATACTGTTTGTAGAACGATAGTCAAACTCCTCCTGCATATCGGCATAGCCGGGGAGCTGTCCATAATCTTCATAAAACTGGATAATAAACTCCCAGAGTTTGTTTTGCTTGTCAGTGAGTGATTTCATAGGTGAATTATAATAAAAATATATGAAAAAACATATGAAATAAAGATGAAAAGACATGAAAATAGGTGGGATTGATATAATCAAGGTGAGGATTGAGTTGGGATGGAGAATCCTTTCTTCTGGTTCTGAAATCAGGAATTATCAGAAATCCAAAGAATTGCCTTATATTTTCTTCAATATTGATTCAGTTTCGCATGTTACTATTGTTGCGAATCGTAACAAACTATTAGCTTATGTTCTCTGGTAGAAGTCCGTTATTCCTGTTTCTCTTCCTCTTTGTCATACATATAAACTTTTCATTATCCCAGAATTCCACTTCAGCTTCAGCAACAGCTATCGAAAACTCTGTCGCGATAGATGGATCTCTTGATGAGGAGGTGTGGCAACAGGCAGAACGGATCACCGGTTTTCGGCAGTTCGAGCCGAATGAGGGAGAGCCGGCCTCTCAACGTACGGAGGTTTCTGTACTATACGGGAATGGGAATGTATATATCGGTGCCATACTGCACGATGAAAATCCAGCACTTATCGAACGCACACTGGGACGACGCGACGAGTATAACCGGGCCGACTGGTTTTTGGTTTCCATTGATTCCTACTACAACCGCAGGAATGCTTATACCTTTGGGGTGAATGCGGCGGGAGTCCAGTATGATGCACTGCGTTCCGGTGGCGGTCGCGGTGGGCCGGGTGATCCATCCTGGGATGCAGTTTGGGAGTCTGATGTTAGCGTCGACAATCGAGGCTGGATCGTAGAGATACGTATCCCGAATAGCATGCTTCGATTCCCGGAGGTGGAGTCCCAGACATGGGGTATTCATTTTACCCGGCGTATTCCGCGACTCGGGGAAGAGTCGGAATGGCCACTGGTGCCCCGGGCCGACCGGACCAACTTGGTTGCCCAGTTTGGCCAGCTTACGGATATCACCAATATTGAACCACGCCCCAACCTGCAGGTTAGGCCCTATACGGTAGCAGGACTTGAGTCCAGGGAAAGTCAATCCAATCCCGGAACTGCCGATATCAGTACCAATCTGGATGTGGGCGGTGACATTAAAGTGGGACTGGGACCGAACATCACCCTTGATGCCACTATCAATCCCGATTTCGGGCAGGTAGAGTCGGATCCTGCGGTGTTGAACCTGACGGCCTTCGAAACCTTTTTTGACGAACGGCGCCCGTTCTTTATCGAAGGAATACAGATTTATGAATTTTCAGTTGGACCCGGTGAACTGCTCTACACCCGCCGGATTGGTGCTGATGCCCCGATTATCGGAGCAACCAAAGTTTCGGGACGTACAGAGAAGGGGCTGTCCTTCGGTGTGTTGGGTGCCACCAGTGGCAGTGATTTTGATCCTTCCCGTAACTATGGAGTGGCCCGCATGAGTCAGCAGATCGGAAGCTTTTCTGAGGCAGGAGGTATACTGACCGGCTACGATGCTCCGGCCAGGAGTGGTACGGGCCGTCTTCAAACTGTGACTGGTGGGGCCGACTGGGATCTTCGCTTTTTTGACAACCGGTACGGCATAGAGGGATTTGCAGCGTTCACAAATCGCACGTGGACCGAGGCCGGTAGGGACTCCAAGACAGGGATTGCCGGGAAAATGTGGTTCCGCAAGCGAGAGGGTTACCTGAACGGATTTGTGGGCCTGGATGTATTTGGAGACCAGTTCAATCCCAATGATATAGGACAACTGAGGGAAAATAATTTTATTGCAAACCTGTACCGGCTGGATTATCAACTTAACAAGGGACGCTCCTTTGGTCCGGTACGCAGAGCAGATGTTGGACTTTTCGGTATCCAGCAGTTTTCGTACGACAAGGGCCTGAACCTGGGATTGACTCTTGACTTGTCATCTGACTTCACCATGATGAATTTCCAGGAGATTGAATTTAGTACAAACATTGAGCGACCTTTTGGCGGATATGATCTGTACGAAACCAGGGGTCTGGGACCTTGGGCCCGGCCCTCGCTCGTTGAATTCCAGGGCGAATTCAATACGGATCAGCGGCGTAACTGGACTGCAAGTCCCGAAGCCGGTGTCTCCTTCCACGGTGATGGAGGCCTGGGATATAACCTGTCAATCCGGGGCGACTGGAATATTGGCACGCGGCTTACACTCAACGCGAATATTGAAGGCGAATGGGAGGAAGACGTGACCGCCTGGGCTTCCAATGAGTCATTCCTGCGTTCCGGAGAGATCTGGAGCATCGGCGAACGGTCGGTATCGCCGGACAGGCTGTCGATGAGTGAATACCAAATAATTGATGACGGAGGAAGACTGGCTTCAATTTTGAGTGATGTTGAACCATATACACCCGATACCTGGTATGTTCCGGTATTCGGACGACGAGATACTCGCTCTCTTGATTTTACACTTCGCAGCGATGTAACCTTTACGCCAACACTTTCGCTGCAGGTATACAGCCAACTGTTTTTGGCCCGCGGCCAATACGATGATTTTCAGGTTATGCAGAACCGTGACGATCTGGCTGATTTCCCTTCCTATCCCAAGCGTTCCGAGTTCACGCTGAGCAGCCTGCAGTCAAATATGGTGCTTCGCTGGGAATATAGGCCGGGCTCTAACATCTACTTGGTTTGGACCCATGGCCGAAGACTTCGAGAAAGGTTGAATCCACTGGCACCCTATGGCCCCTCACCGTATAGTCGCTCAATTGGAAATCGGATTGACGATACTTTTGACATTTTCCCACAAAACGCCCTGCTGCTTAAAGTGGAGTACACATTCCTCTACTAGTACATAGTATCAGAAAAAGCGTATGCAATATGACCAATAAAAACTTAAAAAGGTTTCTAAAATTCCCCTCGAAGGAAAAATTGATCGCCGGTAAATTCATCGTTTGCATCGAAGTGAGGTTTGTCCACACGTATCAACCCGATCGTCGTTCGGGCGATACCCCCATCCGGGAAACGGCCCCGGTTGCGCTGGTTGGGATACAAGACTCCCCAGGTGCCGATCAAACTTGTGGCCACCCACAAAGGTCAACCCGGCTGTAGTTGTCAAAGGGGTCGACGTCAGTTCAAATTCAAAGTTCATAGAATGGAGGGTTAGCTTTCGGATTCACCTGACAGGTGAATAGACTAATTCTGCTAACCTATTGGTAAGATTGCTGCCTTATTTGAGGGATTAACTGGTTCCCAAGTCGGGTTTTGATACTGGTTACTGCTCGGGGTTAAAGCAATAACACAAGAGATGCTGACTCAAAAAATATTGAAGGACTTTATCCCGAATTCATGTTCCTTTTTTACGGGATGAATCCCTGATGATAAGTTCTGGAGGGAGAATAGTCTTTTTGGGTATGATCCTTGATGTGGTATTCTTCTGATTGGTAATCTGTTGAAGAAAATGCTGAGCCGCTATTTTTCCCATCTCTCTGCTGTGTTGGTCAATACTTGTAATACTGGGTGATACGAAAGAAGTGAAGTCTTCATTGCTGAAGCCGACAACGGCGACTTCTTCTGGAATCTTTATTCCTTCCTCTTTAAGTATTTGAACTGCTCCTAAAGCGGTATTGTCATTAGAACAGAAGATAGCATCAGGTAGAGTATCTTTCTTTAAAATATTTAACATGATTTCTCTCCCATTCTGTAGAGTCAAGTCGCTTTCAAATATGTAGTCTTTTTTTTGAGGCAATTGATGGTCCTCTAATGCCTGTTTATACCCTCTCAATCGTTCTTGGTAAATATAGACATGTTGAAATCCGGAAATGTGTGCAATGGTTTTGCAGTCATGTTCAATTAAATGGGTTACCGCTTTGTATGCTCCTTTAAAATCGTCAATAGCCACCACATCGGAGTCGACCGTTTCGGTAATCCTGTCAAAAATGACAAGGGGAATTTGTTCATCCAATATATTTTGGTAGTGATCGAAGTTTTCTGTGGCCATTGCAGGGGAAGCCATAACTCCGTCTACCTTTGTCTGGATCATCGTATCAATATTGTTTATCTCCTCCTCGGTATTGTCATAAGACTGGAAAATGATGATACGGTAGCCCTGGCTTTTCAGGATCTCATCTATCCCCCGTATTGCAGATGCAAAAAAGTTTTCATCCGTGTGAGGTACCATTACCCCAACAAGGTTGCTTTTCCCCTTCACCAGGGCGGTGGCAATATTATTGGGGTGATAATTTAGTTGGCGCGCCACCTCCTGCACTTTCTCTTTGGTCTTGTCACTTATTTTGGGGTGATCTTTCAACGCTTTTGAAACGGTGGAAACATCAATATCCAGTTCTTTGGCAATATCGGTAAGAGTGGCGCTTTTCTTTCGCATACAAATCGTTGTTAATCATTATCAAATAGATAAAAAAATACACACTGCTCAATCCTCATCAAAGTTGAAAGAACCAATTCTCTTGATTTGCTTTTCGAACAGGTGAGTATCGGTCCTGTACCATGACAAAATCAAACGATTGAAATAGAAGAAACAAAATAATTAGCTGTTTATTCGGAATAAGAAGGGGATATTTATTAAACGAAGTAGTTTAAAGTGAAGTCAAAAAAATATTTGCATCAAAAATAGGTTTGTATAACTTTAAAACAAGTTCCAACGTTTGAAATATTGAAAAATAAGTTCTCTATAAGGGAAGTATTAATCTGCTCCCCATAGCACAGGAGGAAGTTCGCCGGAATCCGGAGCTGTCGCAAACGCCCGGGTGGTAGATTGTTTCCCCAAAAATCCAACAGCACTATGCCTGATAGCAGGGGCAGGTGCTGTTGGGGAAGGGGAAAAGTGGGAATGTAACATGGCAACACGTCGCAACAAATCATAAAAATATTATCAAAAAAAGTAGACAAATATAGAACTGTACAAGAATGGCTTGTTGAGGTAATTAACAGGTTCTATCGCTTACTTGTTTTTTCTGCCTGTACCTCTTTTTAGCTTGAGAGGCTAAAGACTCAGGAAAGAAAGAAACGTATGGTTTGGCAAATTCACGCCTAAACCAACGTCCCTCTCCCCGCCCCTCGCTGGGAGAGGGCAAGTTTTTTTAAATAGACTGCTTAATCAAGGTATAATGCCAAGGCGAATAGAATATGAAATAAGAATACAGTTATGTACAAAGTAAAAACAGCTTTTTTTATTTTAATAATTATCGTATTAGCCAGTTTTATAGACGTTGTCGCACAGGGTTCACCAAACGATGTCTATTCCCCCACCTGGGAATCTTTAAGTACCCACAATGACGAACCCGAATGGTTCAGAGATGCCAAATTTGGTATCTATTTCCACTGGGGCGTGTACTCCGTTCCGGCGTTCAATAATGAGTGGTACCCCCGTCACATGTATGCACCAAATTTAGCAGAAAGTGACTGGGAGCAATGGGGACAAGCAGTATATGGATTTCATACTGAAAATTTCGGACCGCCTACTGAATTCGGCTATCCCGATTTTGTGCCTATGTTTACCGCAGAGAATTTCGATGCCGAAGAGTGGGCCGCACTCTTTAAACAGGCGGGTGCGGAATACGCGGGTCCGGTGGCCGAGCATCACGATGGCTTTGCCTTGTGGGACAGCGAGTTGACCCCCTGGAATGCCGCTGACAAGGGTCCGGAGCGCGATATTACCGGACAGCTGGCCGAGGCGATCCGCGGGCAAGGGATGAAATTTGTAACTACCTTCCACCACGCGCGCAATAACTTGTGGAAGCGGGAGGACGAAGACTGGACCGGCCATTATGAGTATGTTAAGAAAAATTTTCCCTCCTTGTTGGAAGATAAAGAAGAAGCCTTTATGTACGGCTACATGCCGCGAGAGCAGTTCCTGCAGTTATGGGGTGATAAGCTGAAAGAGGTAATAGACAAGTATCAGCCAGACCTGATGTGGTTTGATTCCTGGCTGCACGAAATCCCCGACAGCGTGAAAACCGACTACCTGGCCTATTATTTCAATCGGGCCGAAGAGTGGGATACAGAGGTCGTCGTTACTTATAAACAAGAAGATCTTCCGGAGGATGTGGCCGTCAAGGACTTTGAAAAGGGCCGGGCCGGAGAAATAATGGAACAGGCTTTTCTGACGGATGACACCATCAGCGAGGGGAGCTGGTGCTATACCGAAGATTTAACCATCAAAAGTACCTCGGTGGTGCTGCATTCCCTGATCGATATCGTCAGCAAAAACGGGCAACTGCTACTTAATATCTCTCCTAAAGCCGACGGAACCATCCCGCAAAATCAAAAAGACGTTTTGCTGGGCATTGGGAATTGGCTGGATATAAACGGGGAGGCGATCTACGGTACGCGTCCCTGGCATACCTATGGGGAAGGGCCCACGGAATTAAAAAAAGGCGAGTTTGAAGGATTTACCGATGCCGGCGAATATACTCCCAGTGATATCCGCTATACCCAAAAGGGTGATGCTGTTTACGCCATTGTTATGGGGTGGACCGGGGCTGGTCGGGAAGTTCAGCTGGCATCATTTGGCACCCGGCAATTTGACCAGCAGATCTCGGAAGTCACCATGCTGGGTAGTTCTGAAAAGATCGAGTGGAATTTGGAGGACCAGCAATTAACCATACAAACTCCTTCGACCGCACCCGACCCAAAAGCAGTAGTTTTTAAAATCGTTACAGAATAGAATAGATCTGCTAATTCTTATTTCTTTCTCGACAAAATTTTTGCATGAAAAATCATGGTATTAACAAAATACTCCTTCGGAACAGGCGATCGTTTCGCTAGACAAGGAAAAGCTCAATTACGTTCAATCATCAAAGCTAAAAAGCAGGGGGTTCACATTAGTCCGGTATGGAATAAATCTTACCGGGAACATCAGATTATCGGGACATCTCCCCGGGAAGTTCAAGAAGAAGCCGACCAGGCAGTAGCCGATGCAGGATGGGATGACCCTTATTTTGTTGATGCTGACCATATCGGAATGGGGAATGTTGACTATTTTTTGGAGCACTCGAATTTTTTTACGATCGATGTAGCCGACTACATCGGCAGTTCAGCAGGAGAGGAGACGGTTGATTCATTTGTTGTAAAACACAATGATCTGATTGGCTCTGTAAGAATCAAAGGAATTGACGAACCGTTTGTAATTTCAGAGGAGAAGGTGAGACAGGTGGTGTCCGATTTCCTGCGTGCTATTGAAGAGGTCGACACCGTCTATAACTATATTATCGACAACAAAGAGGAAAAGTCCGTCATTGAGGTCTCGATAGATGAGGTGGAAACGCCGCAAACCCCGGTAGAGCTGTTATTAATATTGCGAATGCTGGCAGACAGGAATATCGAACTGGACACCATCGCCCTGAAGTTCTCCGGCCGGTTCAACAAAGGAGTGGACTATGTAGGAGATGTGGATGAGTTCGCCAGCGAGTTTGAACAAGATTTGCTGGTTATAGATTACGCGGTGCGTGAATTTGGACTACCCGAGCAGCTAAAACTTAGTATTCATTCGGGAAGTGATAAGTTTTCGCTCTACCAGCCGATGCATTATCTCATCAATAAACATGATAAGGGACTACACCTGAAAACCGCTGGAACAACGTGGCTGGAGGAACTTATTGGGTTAGCACTGGCCGGAGATGAAGCGGCAGACATTGTCAAAGATATCTATCGTGAAGCCGTGGACCGGTATGATGAACTGACAGGTCCCTATGCAACAGTAATAGACATTTCGACCTCTGAGCTCCCAAGTGCCGGGGACGTAAATGACTGGAACGGAGAACAAATTGCCAATGCGTTGCGGCATGATCCCACTCACCCGGAATTCAACTCAAACTTCAGACAATTGTTGCACTGCGCATACAAAATTGCTGGAGAGAAGGGAACCGAATTTACAGATGCTTTAGAAGCTAATACGGATGTTATCGCTGAAAATGTAACGATGAATTTATATGACCGGCATATTGTCCCCCTGTTTTTAGGAAGAGAACAATAAATAGAAAAACGGATTTGGAAACTGAGAACTTGCTAGCAGATTGTGTTCATGATTAAACCTACTTTTATTGAAAATGATTATAGAGAAAATGGAAAATTCAATGGCGGCAGCCGGCTGGTGTTGGGCACATCTGGGTTAGGTGGTGTTTGGGGGGAAGTTAATGAGAAAGAATCTGTTGAAGCGATTTTATATGCTCTGGAGCAGGGCGTTGAAGCGATTGATACGGCGCCATCTTACAATAACGCTCAAGAATATGTGGGTAAGGCACTACACAGATGGAAGGGGAAACGCCCTTTTATAAGTACCAAGATTGGAAGACTACAGGCAGAAGAGCCGGATGAGGTTTACCTGGACTACTCTCCTGAAGGTATGCGCAATAGCATGCAGCAGAGTTTGGAATTGCTGGGGGTAGAATATGTGGATCTGCTGTTCCTGCATGAGCCCCATCTTGTGCCAACAGAAAAGATGGATTCAATTTTGGAAACGCTCCACTCCTTCCAGGAAGAAGGAGTTGTCGGAATGTTGGGAATAGGGGGGAATCCGGAAGGGGCCTTTTGGGCATATGTGAAACAGGAAAATTTTGAAGCAGTCTCCAGTTTTCTCAAAATGGATGCCTGTACATTAGAGGGATTTACCCACGACATCCCAAGATATAGTGAAGAAGGATTGGCTATTTATGCAGCTTCCTCCCTCCACATGGGACTGCTGGGTTCGAAATTTAAGGAGCATGTGGAAAATCCGCCGGATAGCGACTGGATTCGGAAACTCCACATCAAAAATGCTATCAGGATTAATGCTATTGCACAAAATAATGACATCTCACTTACAGAATTGGCCTTGCGATACCTGTTTTCTATGAAAGAAGCAGACCGGGTGGTTCTGGGCCCCAGGACTCTGGTCGAGGTTCAGGAATCAATCAGTATTTGGGAAAAAGGTCCATTGGAGCAAGAAGTATTTAATCAGGTAACGGAAGTGTTAATGAAATCAGTTTGTTAAATGAAGGTATCCTCTATCATATTGGAAGAA
>JBEPXS010000008.1:0-21566 GCA_041641755.1 Balneolaceae bacterium | reverse complement strand
TAAAGTTATCTTTGGTACTTTTTAAAAAAAATATTAATAAAAAAGCGACACTAAAAATTGGTCAAAATTGATTGATCTAAATTGAAGATATCCTCTTGATTGTGTTGTTCTCTACAGTTGTTTCTGAGTGAGTTAATGTGCTGGCTGCCCCGCTTCTGTCTGATCGTTCGAATGAGATGTTAACAACCGGATGATTGTCAGAATCACTAACTCTTAAATTTGCATTTAGCTGTTGTACCAGTGTCTGTATCAGGGTATCATTCAAGGTTTTTCCTTCATTAATATTCAGGGGAGTTTTTAGAATTGAGTTGTTATAGGCCAATTCAACTCGTATAGTTTTACTATCTGATTGGAGGGTAATATCCAGGGTATGAACGTTTCTGTTTTGCAAATATTCACCGGTCTTGGCAATTATTTCGTTGAGTAATAATCCAAAGGGTATAGCCTGGTTCACATTCAAGTGTACAGGTTCCAGTTTCAGGTTTACCTTGTATGAACCCATTTCAGGTCCACTCAATGTAGTTGATAATTTTGGAGTGTCTTCCAGATATTGGTGGAAAGGAATATTGTTCAAATCTGAATGCTGGTATATTAATTCCTGGATCTTTGCAATTGTATGTACGCGCGATTTTGTTGCTAAAAGTGATTCCGTTTGATATTGGTCGGGTGTTTCTCCCAGTTGTAGTTCTATCATACTCGATATAAGTGCCAGATTATTTTTAACCCGGTGATGGATTTCACGAATCAGGACTTCTTTCTCCTCAAGCGACTGGCTAAGTCGTTTTCTGTTGTTAACCTGTTCGGTGACATCAATAGCTTCTATAAAAATACCATAAACTTCATTGTGAGAATTTTTCAGGGGTTTACACACAAAATTTAAAACTACTTCATCCAGTTTTTCGTTACCCTTTCGGTCCAAGAGAACTGATGTTTCTTTGGCAGAATAGGGCTCACCTGATTTATAGACTTCGTCCAATTTGTTCACAAAACCCTGATTGTCAATATCGGGATGTACTTCACGAAAGGTTTTGCCTATAAAGTGATGTTTGTTTATTAAGGCTTTGTAAGCTTCATTGGCAAAAGTGTACTCATGGTCGGGACCTTCAAGTAAACAGATTGAGGAGGGAGCACTCGCAAACATATACTCAAGTCTTAGTTTAGCTTTCTCGACGTTTTGGCGCACCTCCTTTTCGTTTTTGAGCAGCTCCCGAACCTGCTCTTCCAACTCTTTTCGTTTGGAAATGTCAGCGTACATTCCATAGGTAGCTATCAATTCATTGTTAACTTCTACCGGGACTCCCCCGATCAGTACCGGAACCATGGTACCGTCCTTAGCTCGTCGAACAGTGTCAACCTGAAAGGAATCACCGTTGAATCCGTGGCTGCTCAACTGTTCTGTTTTTTGTACTCCGGTATCATTGCCAAGGAGCTGATCGATATTTTGTCCCATCGATTCTGTATTCGAGTAGCCAAATATCTCGCTAAAACTTCGGTTGATCCGAATAACATTGCGATCTTTATTGATCATAGCTATACCCAGAGGAGAATTTTCGAAGAGTTGGTCCATCATGGCCTGATGCCGTCTTTTCTCTTCTTCAATTTCTTTCTGTGCCGTCACATCGATCCCGGTACCAACAATATACACAGCTCCATCCATTTCAAGTTTTTTAGCCTGGAATAAAAGATGGCGAACTTGATCGTCTTTTGTACAAATTCGGAGTTCAATCTCTGTTCCTCCGGATTCTAATACATGCAGCAGACTTTTCTTTGCCCGTTGGCGGTCATCCGGGTGGATAAGCTCGAAACCATCAATTTCAGGTAAATTTTCTCCTGAATAACCAAATAGGTGGAATGCATTTTCGTTCAGGCGGACTATTCTACCCTGTTCATCCGAAACAAAAAATATTCCGGGGATACTATTAACAGCTGCATCCGTAAATTTTTTCTCCTCGATAAGTTGTTTTTCAACTTTTTTACGGCTGGTAATATCGCGAAAGTTGACGATGGCGCGGGTTTCCCCCTCATCGGAACGGTACATTTTTGAAAATGCTTCTACATAAATTATTGTGCCGTCACTCTTTATCATCCTATACTCTGCACGATAGCTTCCTGTCTTGCTGCGTTGTTCCAGTGCGTCCTGGTAACCTGGATCTGAAGTAACCACAAGTTCTTCACGTGTCATCTGCAGTAATTTTTCTTTACTCCAACCTAAAATTCTACAGGCTTCAGGATTTGCATCAATACATTTTCCTTTGGTACTGGTAATGAGACTGCCATCCAGGCTATTGTTAAATTGACGCTGGTATTGTTCTTCAGTTTCACGCAGCTTCCGGTTTTTCTGCATTTTGGAAGTCTTGTCTTCCAGGACCAGGGCCAGTCCACTGAGCTGCTCATCAAGAGGAAAGGCTTTCATTTCGAACCAGCATTGGTTACCGTCAGCCTTAACCGGATAGGTTATGGTAAACTGTTCTTGATCTTTGTTTAGCACGGAGTGCAATCCCAATAGTATCTTTAAGGCATAATCGTTTCCCTCTAAAATGGTTTGCTTGCAATTTTCGAAATAGTTGTCTCCCTCAACCGCAACAAAGGGTGTGTTATTAAATCTCTCACAAAATATTTTCCATTTTTCATTTGCAAATTGTACCGTTCCGTCACTATCCAATATTAATACTTGTGCAGAAATTGAATCGAGCAAATTATTAAGTAACGTGTGGTACTTCTCGGGAGATATAGCCTGCAGCATATTTATATTGTCTGTCATAATTTGAGTGCTGTTTTAGGGCAACAGTATAGAAAATGTTGAAGTGTGAGAAATGACGTCAAAAACCTACATCAGGTGGTAGGTTTTGAAGCGTACAGCACTTCAGAAAACACCTACGTAGATGCCGGCCTGAAAGGGACTAAGTTAGCAAATACGCCTCCATGAACTGGGCACTCGTATTTCTGTAGTTTTTCAGATGTTCGTTTTTCTCTGTTTAACCTGAGTTCGGCATAAGAATAGAAATAAATGCCCCCCAGTCATGTCGAATGGAGCCTGTGGAATGAGAGATTTTTGTATAGGAAGTAATGACATTACAATAAAGATCTGATCGAGATGACTTCTTAACAGGGGTTTAAGAGTATGCCTTGAATTCAGAAAATTATCTCGAACTGACGTTATTTATGATTGGATAGGAGATACCCGGACAGGGATTCAGATATCCGGATACCTGTTACCGTTTGATAGCTCGTTAATAGCAGTAGTTATTTCTTGTTCGGTCGTGTTGGTGGAAAGATAACCATCCGCCCCGGAGTTCAAAAGGGGCTCTATGAGCGATTTGGAAGTGTAAACATGTATCGCAAGCAGGTATTGGCTGAGGTTATACCGGCTTAGTTTTTTTATTGTATCAACTGGTTTTTCAGTACTGGTAGTTATATCAGCGATCAGAATATTCCAGCTGGTTTTATTGTATTTGTCAAAATTCTTTTCGAGAATATCGGGAGTACAAGTTTCAACCTCATAGTTTTGATGGGCAGATAACAGATCCAATATTGTTCTATTAAGTTCATTAAGATAAGCGACAAATAGAATTTTGATTATTTCTTGCACACTGCGTTAAATTATATTTTGTGAATAAGCCTATCCCTGTTTTTCAGGCTGAGAACAATTGAAAAATTCCAAAATGAGTATGCGACATATATTTATCCTTTCGTCGCGTTGTATCCTCAAATCAATGTAGGTATACAAAAGGAGGGAAGTAATAGGTGAAAAAACTATTTTTTAAGTAGGTAAAGCCACCTACTGGTTTTCGGGTTAAATCAGGTTGTTTTCCATTGCAAAGCGGACGAGTCCTGCTGTATTACGAGCACCCGTTTTTTGTAGAATGTTGCGACGATGTGCGTCAACTGTACGTACACTGATATTCAATTTTTCGGCAATCTCCTGGTTAGTATGTTCATAACTGATAAGTTCCAGTACTTCCAGTTCCCGATCAGTTAGGTCTGTCGGGTCCCCGGTTGGTTTTCGTTGACCACCTGACTCTACAAGATCCATCATGATGGAATAGGTTGCATCGCTGCTGAAATAGTGTTTCCCATCTATTACGGCAGTTATAGCCTCAAAAAGTTCATCACTGCCCGAATTTTTGAGGATATAACCAGATGCACCGGCCTGGATCATTTGCCGGATATGTTCATCTTCCTTCATCATGGTAAGAGCAAGTATTTTAATTTCCGGATTGTTCTCCTTGATTTTGCGGGTTCCCGTTATTCCTCCGGTTCCCGGCATATTGATATCCATTAATACAAGGTCGACGACCATTTGTTCGCATAATTCAACCGCTTTTTCGGCGGAATCTGCCTCAGCCACAATTTCGAACTCAGGCCGATCATCAAGCATAGATTTTATACCGTCACGAATAATTTTATGGTCATCTACTAACATTATTTTCACATTAGCCATAGTTATTTTTCCGTATTTGGAGCGGTTGGCAACTCAATTAAAATAGTCATACCACTGCTGGGTTTACTGTTAAATTCGATTGTGCCCGAAAGAGCATTGACCCTCGTTTTCATGCTTCTGATTCCCATACCCTGACTTTCTGCAGTGGCATCAATCGTTGCACCAATTCCGTTATCCTCAATCATACAACTGATTATTTGTTCGTGTTTATAAAGTTGTACAGAAACCTTTGTACAGTCGGCGTATTTTATTGCATTGCTCAACGCTTCTTGTATAACCCGATAGAGGTTGATCTGGGCTTGTTGATTTAGCGCAGATCCTGAAAGATCATATGCAAAACTGAAATTAATATCGCTAGCTCTGTCCAAATGATCAATTAAAGCTTGAATTGCCAGTTTCAGGCCATAATCCTCAATGGCGGTAGGCATCAGGTTGTGGGCAATAGTTCGGGTTTCGTCTATGGCATGCTGCAACAGGTTCAGACCAGTATAAAACTTTTCTCTTTTTTTATCTGAAAGCTCATCCAGGCTGTTTTTGACCGCTTCAAAGTTCATATTCGAGGCACTCAAATATTGTCCCAGTCCGTCGTGCAGCTCCTTGGCAATTCGCTTTCGTTCTCGTTCTTCCCCTTCGATTAGTGAATTCAGAATTTCTTTTTCAGCACGTTTTTGTTCAGTAACATCATCCGCAAGTACAAGCCAGTAGTTGTTGCCCTGCAGTTGGATCTCTTCTGCTGTTATCCTGACAAAAATAGTGGTTCCATCCTTTTTTTGGTGAATCCATTCATCCCCGTAAAAAGCTCCACCCGTAACATCTGTTAATGCCTGCTGTACATCGCTTACATACTTTTGTGGCCGAATGTCTGCTATGGTCATTGACAGGAATTCTTTTTCTGTGTAACCATAATGGCGTATGGCTGCTTTATTTACTTCAACAAACTCTAAAGTTTTGGGATCAAAAATCCACATTGGCTGTGGATTATATTGAAATAAAAGCCGATACTTTTTTTCCGACTCATTAAGCTGAAGCTCCGCCAATTTTCGATCGGTAATATCTTGTACTATTCCCAGTAGTCTTTCTACCTCACCGGTATCATTGGTAATCGGAATACCTATAGTACGCACATATTTTTGTTCGCCTGTTTCTGTTTTTACTTTCATGTCATCATCATATGCCTCACCCTTTTTAATAGCTTGTTCTACATACTTGGTTAGAGGTTCGCTGTTCTCCTTGTAATATGTCTGAAGAACTTCATCAAATGAAGGAGGTCCCTTTTCGGGGTTTCTGTCAAAAATTTTATAGAGTGTTGATGACCAGTAGATATTTCCGGATTCCGGATCATACCCCCAGTCCCCCATTTTTCCTATTTTTTGGGCGCGAGCCAACCTTTCACGGCTCTGTTTGAGTTTGGCCTCATATTCTTTTTTTTCTGTTATATCTCTTATAACACTGACCACCCGTTCTACTTCTCCTTCATCATCATAAACCAGCGTTACGGTATGATCTGAATAGAAGATATCCCCGTTTTTTTTTCGGAGTTTGAATTCAGTATTGAATACACCGTTTTTTTCCAGTTTCTCGAAGCCTATTTTATCAAATTCCTGAAATTTTTTTTCATTGACGTGAATTATACGTGTAGATTCCCCAATAATTTCCTCTCTGGAGTATCCGAACAGTTCTTCTGTGCGTTGGTTGCAGTCGATAAATGTCCGGGTTTCGGGATCTACAATACAAACGGCTGAATGCAGGCTCTCAAAAGTTTTTCTTAGTAGCCGCTGTGACTCCTTAATTTGTTCTTCGTACTCTTTACGCCTGGTTATATCCATCCCGATACCTACCAGGGTATTATCTGATAAATGTATATTAGTCCAGAGTGTATGAATTTTTTCGCCGGACTTAGTCATCATGGGAAATTCACGCCATCCCTGATTCGGGGTTGCCATAAAATCTTTCACTTTCTGTCTAAGTTCGGGATCAGGGAAACAGGCTTTGGTGAGGTTAAAGCCTTTAACTTCATCTTGATTCCAACCCACTACATGCTCGAATTTTTTATTGATGTCGAATTCATCTAGATTTGGGTTATAGGAGTTGATCATGACCGGAATTCGTTCAAAAAGTTTTTCCAGGAGTTCGCGTTGGGAACGGTGTTCTTCAACTTGGTTTTTTAATTTTTGCTCTTTTATCAGTAACTGCTCGTCATGCTTTCTAATTAACAGGTAAAGTCCCAACGAGGTAATAATAACATAGAATAAACCCTTATAGGTTTGAATTTGGGAAATAGTATTTGGATCGGGAAAAAAGAATTCAACCGCCTGATCAGTAAAGGCAATCCACAACCCTGCAACAATGAAATATATAAGTGTTATAGTAAAACCTGATAGTTTATTCTGCATTGGTTTCGCTATTTTCCCCTTTCTTTAACAACCTGAAAACGATATTGTGAAATTATTTACTATCTTCCCCGATGTTAACCGTTTAATGTGTTAATTATGCAGAGATAAGTATTAACTTGTTGCTAATTTATTAACGTTACAAAATTCTGTATATAGTTTTAAATATTCTCGTGTTTTTAAAAGAGCATATGCGTCACTTATCGATTACACATTTAATCTCTTAATTATGTACCTGAAAGTCTGCCTCAGATTATAAGGTATTGTATTTTATTTATTTGTTTATATATTATTAACAGAATAATAACTATGATATCATTTTTAATAGCAATTCTTTTCAACGCTGAGATTGATTAGGGTCTATTTCAGTAAAAAAATAAGTTGACAATATACCGGCTGTTGATTTAGAAGTGTGATGGTTTTTACAGTATCGGTTGGAGTGGCTATTTCTAAGAAAATTTAAGATGGTTTTACCTAAAAAGCGTGATTGCTGTGGAAAAGCACGGCCAATTTTTCTGGCAGGAGCAATATTTTTTGCTTTTTCCCTGATCTCTCACGGCACAGTTCAAGCCCAATTGACGGCTAATTCAGCCATTACCCCGATTCACGAAATAAATATGGATCGTGATAATGATGGAAATGCTGATTTGCAAGGTGATACGGTTACCGTAGCTGGCCGGGCAAATGTAGCTACAGGCTTGTTTCATGAGGTATATTTACAGATTTTCATTCAAAATGATATAGCAGGTATTTCCCTTTTCTCAAGTTCCTTTGATCAACCGGTTGCAAGAGGAGACAGTGTAGTGGCTACCGGTGTTGTTCAACAGTACTTCGGTATGACCGAAATTAATGTGCTTGAATACGAGGTTCACCAAAATAGCGAGCCTCTTCCCAAACCTATACCACTGGAAGTGGCATTGCAAAATCCGGCTGATTATGAAGGGATGGTGGTGGGTGGTACCGCGACAATTACGGGAAATGGATCCAAACACAATGGCAAATATTTGAAAATATCTCCCTCCGAAGATAATCCAGATTCAATATTAGTGTATGTGTCCAATTTCCACAGCCAGTACAGAAAGTTTGATTTAGACATGCTTACTGCCGGAGATAATATTAGTGTTTCCGGAATAATGAGTATGTATAATCCAGGCAAGTCGGATAATGAAAATTACCGGATCTTTTTGCGTACCCCCGAAGATCTTGACACCATCGGGCTTACACAATATACACTGATTATATTGGGCAGTGTAGGGATAATAATTTCGATTTTGGTTGTGGGCTGGATTGTATCACTAAAATCGACGGTCAGGTCTAAGACGAAGAAAATACGGCAGTCGCTTGAAGAGAAAGAAGTACTGCTCAGAGAAATTCATCACCGG
Organism: Balneolaceae bacterium; assembly: GCA_041641755.1. GTDB lineage: Bacteria > Bacteroidota > Rhodothermia > Balneolales > Balneolaceae > JAMQKA01. Next base: position 13,353 of record JBEPXS010000008.1, on the reverse strand, counting down.
ATCAAAAATAATCTGGCTATTATATCGGGCTTGATAGAACTACAGATGGAGAAATCTATGGATAGGGGGGCTCATAAAGTACTTCGCGACAGCCAGTCACGGATCCAGTCTATGGCTCTGGTTCATGACAAACTGTATCGCACAACAACAGTATCCGACATAGGGATGCAAACCTACATAGAAGAGCTGGTGGAGAGTTTGAAGTCTACTTTCACAGAATCTGATTCTGATATCGAGTTGCAATTCGATATTGACGATATACGTCTCGACATTGACCGGGCGATTCCCTGTGGATTATTAATCAACGAGCTGGTTGTTAATTCATTTAAACATGCTTTTACAGACGGAGAAGGTCTCCTGAAAGTAAAATTCAAAAAAGTTGACGATTCGTACCGGTTAATTGTGGCGGACAATGGTTTAGGATTACCAGAGAATTATGAGGATAAGATGCAATCTTCTCTGGGGCTTATGCTAGTCGATACCTTTAAGCGCCAGCTGGAAGCCGAAATGACTGTTGAAAATAGGAACGGAGCTCATTTTGCCATTGAGTTTCCATCAAATCCTACTCAATAAACAGGGTAAGATTTCCTGGGACTTTTGAAGCCAGTGAGGGTTTAACAACCATGAATTTTACAAAGGTTTCAAGGATATAAAATTTCACTTCCTCTGCCTTGTGCAATAAATGACTGATAGCTATCCAGTTCTGCTTGTATATCCGGATTTGTCAGATCAAGTGTTTTACCTCGTTCTGCTGCAAGATAAGCCGCTTGCACCAACCGTGTAATTTGCAGGCCATACTCCCAGTTGAGTGTGGCGTCTTTTCCCTGTTGAAATCGGTCACGCATATCTATGAGTTCTCCAACATAGCCGTAAAGATCTGCTTCATTAGGTTGTACAGTTAATAATCCGCGTGAAGCGGTTGACTTTTCCAATGCAAGCTCGGCATCGGCAATGGCTTCGGCTGCTTCATCACCGATAAAAATTTCAGAAGGGGAGTGCAGAGTATTCACTTCCAGGGCATAACCCGGTCCCAGGGCATCCATATTCAGACGAAGTCCCTGCTTGTCATACATCCATGAAACGGTAAATTGTGCTTTAACATGCTGATCGGTCTCGGGATTTCTGAAAGTCACAACGCCGGTAGCGAAATCCTCTGCTGGTGTCTGAGTGTAATCTACTCCATATCGTTCTTTGAGTTTTTTCCTGAATTTCGGTTGCCCCCATTTCAGTAATGAGGTATCCGCAGATACTGAAACCGGCTCCAGATAGTCAACCGGTTTACCGATCGGCGTTAGTAGGTACCAGCCCACCGCAATGCTGTGGCAACCCATATCAGACAGGACGCCGCCACCTTGTTTACGGGGATCCCAGAACCAACCGCTGTGTGGACCGGCGTGCTCTTCACCCGAACGGGCCAGTGTAAGTGGACCCATCGCTTTTTGCTGGGGCTCTAGCTGGGCCAGGGCCTTGGTTACCGATGGCATGAATATCTGGTTCTCGAAATAGGCAGTTAGCAGGTTGTGCTTTTGAGCAAGCTCAACCTGACGCCGGGCTTCTTCGACGGTACGTCCCAACGGTTTTTCTGCTATAACTCCTTTTAGTGGGATGCCGCTTTTTACAGCACTGGCTACCTCTTCTACAATTTCCACACGGGCAAAGTTGGGGGCAAATATGGCAATCACGTCGCTCGCCTGGCAAAGCTCCTCGATAGAGGAATAAATTTTACACGGACCCAGGTTGTGGTCGGAAGCGAAAGAAGCCAGTTCTTCCGCTCCCCCGCGGTCCAATACTCCTGTCAATTCCAAACCCCGAACCTGTCGCATTGATTCTGCCAGAAATTTTGCAATAAAGCCTGATCCCACGAATCCGATTTTCAACATAGTAACCTATTTTTAGTCGTAATTTAATGTGATTAGCTTATCTATTGGTCGATAGTAACAAACTCAGCAACGACCGGCAAGTGATCACTGATCGCAATTATATCTTCATTATTCAACGGCCGGTCGATATAGACAGATTGTTCGACAAGCTCGGGATACATATTGGGGGGGGGCAAAATGTGCTCGATACGCCAGAACAGGGAGTCTGAAGGATAACTGAAAGCACCGGTACCGGTATCCGCCAGTGGATCGATGAATGTAAGATCGGTCTGCTCTGGTTTAAAAAAAGAGCTAAAAGTTATGCGATTTTAACACTGAAAGTAAGCTAAAGGATGGATTTGCAAAATATCCGCTAAACTTGATAATTGTGTTTGGTGCCTGTGATTTCGTAATAGTATAAGCCCCACAGCAAGTAACCGTGGGGCTCAGGTGTTAAAGTAAAGTGGAGAGATTCTATTTAATCTCGATTACATCCGCAGAACCGGGTATCAATGCATTTTCCGTGGCCCAAAGGCTTCCATTGTTACCAAATGTAATGGCAGTAAGAATGGGTATTCCTGTTGCTACCTCTTTACAGCTATTGGTATCAAGATCACAGGAATTAATGGTACCACCCTGCAGAGCCCCGGGGCTGAGAATTTCAACTGCAAACCAGCTTTGCTCATCAAGTTCCACAACATGAAGATTGCCCTTGGAATCAAACTTCAGGTCTATGATTGAGGTAAAACCTCCATCAAACAGCTTCATGCACTCGTCTGAATTTGATCCGCAGTCGGCCCAGGAGGCATCGGGGGAGATTTTCCATACATTTGATTCGCCGGTAGGAGCAGGAAATCCCTTCAGTTCGCCCACATAGTAGTATCCGTCTGGCCCTACTGCTATACTGGTTGCCACTGGTTGAGCCGGTATCATATCAGGCAATCCGCAAAGTTCGGCTCCGGATTCCGGGCACCCAACGAGATTTTTGATATTATCAGTAGATACCAACTCATTGGGCAATACTGCCAAGACACTAATATTTCCCTGGTTATCAACTCGAAGCAGATCGTTGCCACCGGCATCTGCTACAAGTGCAGCATCACCTCCAAGTGAATGAACATCAAATGGATTGGAGTCGGGCCCCTCAATTCCGTCAGGATTCATTTTTTCTTCAAATGCGTATAGATCTGCAATCACCCTGTTTTTTCCCTTAGACACCATGTAGAGAGCCTGCCCTGTGTCTTCTCCGGGATTACCCGTCAAGCCTTTTATAGCCCACATTGAGTTGCGTCCGAGCGGACTCATATCGGTAATACCGGGAAGAGAAATGCTGGTACTACCATCTAGCGTAGCTACTCCAGCACCTGCATCTGCGACGAGAATATCCCCGTTCGGTGCTGTTTCCAGACCAAATAGTGGACTTGCAAACTCTCCCCCACCAGTGTGTGCTTTAGTTTTTCCTGAACTATAGTCCAACTTTGTTTGGAAATTAAGATTGGTTAAGACAGAATTCGGGGAAAATCTTTCTGATAACGAAACTTCTTCAGTTTCGGATGATAATTTATCCGGATTGATTGAAGTATCGGCACAGGATGATAGCAAAAAAACAAGAAATGCGATCATCACAAATACAGACATACTCCCAAATCTTCCAACATTAAAGCATTGATTAAGATCTCTCATAACTAAACCCCTTTTTTTAGATTATTAACATAATTAATTGCAAAGGAGTAATGAACAATCGTAGATTTATCTACTTATGACTATTTTGGTTTTGTTCCAACCACTAACATCTGTCATTTGAATATACTTAAAATGACAACGAAGTTATTGTAATAATAGACCAACATTTTTAGTTAAAAATCAAATGACCAGTCAACATGGCTCAAATTTTCAAATCAATTATCAATAAAGCTTATTTAATCTGTGTCCCTATCAGTACCCCGGCACCCACACTGGCACCGATGACCCCCCACTTTGGGAATCCCAATTCTACCGAAGGAGGCTTTTCAAGCAGGTTGATATATTTTTTATTAAGGTCTTCGTATTTGGTGTAGGCTTCATTGTAACCTGTTTTGTACGCTTCAGTCTTGGCTTTTTCCAGGACAAACAGGCTGTCTTTTAAAACGCTTACCTGCTGATGAAGGGAGTCGACCGCAAAGAGCTTATCGCGTTGTTTTTTATAGGATTCTGCGTTTTGGTGATCGATGATAAATGTTTCACTAAACCAGAGGGGCACAAGCAGGTATTCAACAGAAATATCATTTTCTTCGTTATAGACATCCGTGACGCCCCAGTCGGATTGTGCCATTTCCGGAAATGTTTTAATGAGCCGTTCCTGCAGTGCCTCCTTTTTCCGGATTGAGCGAACCGTTAGTTGGTCTTCCTTGCGCTGTTCTTCCAGCTCCTGCACTTCGTTGCGTAGCCTGTTGGTTTCTCTTTCCAGCTGTTTGACCTGCGTGCTCAACAACGTTTGGATTGAATCTTTGAGGGATACGACCGCCTGTATTGAATCTCTCGAAGCCCGCAACTGTTGCATCTCAAGCTCAGCTCGCTGAATCTCCTCCCGGTTGATTCCTCTTCCCAATATGTATGATAAGCCTACTGCAAGCAATCCTGCGATGATACTTACGATAATCAGTCCACTCTTTAAGTTATCCATGGCGTACCTCAAGCGTATCTTCTGTTACCTGTTTAAACCCTAATGCATTCCCGATTCTATTAACCAGACTTTTATCACCTTCTACAAAATCATAATGGATGCTGTGCCCTCCATCTTCAGCATCACTAAGTTTGATATAGGTGTCTCTTTCATCTCTTTCCAGTTCCATGATCAATCCTTTGACCATGCTGCCTGCGGCTACATCCATTTTATTAAGTTCTTTGATATTGTGTTCAAATAGTTCGTCAATCTCCTCTTTTTCCATGGTATCATCCGTTTCAGGTTGGCCGTTCTCTTCGACGACTTCCAGATTGCATTCCTCGATCAGTTTTTCCCAGAGTTCGGGCACCGGGGCCGGGTCCGACTTGTCCTTCCGTACCATCACATGTCCGATAATTCCTTCAAAATCCTGAAGCTGTTTCCCGTAATATTTAGTCGAATCTTCCTGCACCCTTCTGGGAATATTAAATTCATCACAAAGGTGATTGACTAATTCTACCAATGAGTCAAGTTGTTCAGGTTCGTATTTGTCAAAGTAACGATAGCCCCGGTAATCAGATCCCGCATCAAATACCTCCTCTTCCGGTTTTTCGGTTTTAGGAGAAATGCGGTCGAAACAGTAAAATTTACCATCTTCTTCCAGTAACCCCCCTTCGCTTGCCAGTTCGATGCCGATAAATCTCTTTTCAAATGCAATCTTGTCATCGTACCCCCAGGGCAGACCAAACTGCCAGGCCCAGGATTCGGGTTCAAACACGTTGTAGACTGATCCGTCTCGACCGATGATATAGGCTGTACCAACCATATTCGAGTCTTGATTCCACCAATTAAAGGTCGATCGTGCTGTACCACCCACGGTATGATGGACACAAATTCCACTCTTCTCATTTGTCGTCTTAAAATATTCCGCATCTGGCAGTTGCCAATCGTTTTTTATTTGCAGCGCCATAATAACATCCTATGTTAGTTTTATTAGGAAAAAAACAAAGTATATGCCAGCCATATGAGGCCTCCCGATATCAAAACAATACCCAGTATCATTAAGTATTTATTCCAGGAGCTCTCCCCATTTTTATCCCGAGCCAATTTTTTGTAGGAATCCCAAAGCTCACCAAGGAAAAAAGCTCCGAAGTTGGCGACCAGATTTAGCCGCTCGGCAGAATCCCCGGCATCAATAGCGTGCAGGCTTCGTAAAAGCTTAACCAACTCGGTTTTAGACAGTTTTAGTATACCGGTACCCACAATCGGACCGGTAGTATCGGTTCCTTCATGCAGTTGAACTTTTAGTGTAGTCGTGTCTTCCCAGAGATCAAAGCCCGGATCGTCTCGCACCTCTTTCTTTCCCGACAGGTAATAAGGCTTATCCTGGTACTCAAACTCCATTTCATAAATCATCCATTTCGTGTCATTTCCTTCCTCCTTATGGTCCACAAAAAGATTAAAAACACCGGTCTTCGAGGGAAGGTAATCATCAAAGGGAGCGAAATTTATGTGCCCGTCCATCGTACCACTATGGGTGGGATCTTCCAAAAACTTACGAAGATCATGAATATAAATAGAGCCGTTCAGTGACAGGCGGATATCTTTTTTTTCTCCCTTTGCTGCTCCCTCGTCCGGATTCTGCGTGTTCAGACTGAACCATCCTTCCATTTTTTCACGGAAGGCGATACCGGGCACCGGGTCCTTCATGCGGGTGGCGGCTGGTGAAAATGGAACACCTTGCCTGTCGTAGTCGGACAGATAATTCGAGGCATCGGCATATCCCATGCTCACGAGAGTAGAAGCATCAATCCTGTTGAAAAAGAAGTCGGGATCGAGGGGCAGGGGATACTCCGGTTTGATGACATGCAGTTTGATCGGCTGGGTTTGGCCATAGGGAGAATCGCCTTTTTTAATCCGTTCATTCAGTTCGTTTATGCGATCGAACTCCTCATTGAGCACCCCGTTGGCACTCATCTCGATCATGTGTACATATTGGTCAAACATGCCGTCTCTGTAAATCCCATGGTTACCGATACACCAGACCAGCCAGATCTCTTCCGCCCCCCGTTTGACGGCCTCCATCAGATTGGCGTCTTTAATCCATACCGAATCGATATATTCATTCCCCTGGTATTCGACGGCCGGCATAAAGATCGGCAGTGATATCCCGGCCACCAGCAGTTCCATAGCAGCTTCAGTATGGGGGATCACCTCGTTGGTTTTATTGGTGTAGTTGCAAACGTTGAAGGTCCCCTGGATTCCCTCTGCAGCGCGAATTTTTTCCAAGTCGATACCCAGATGGGGGAATACGTGGTTGATGATACTATCTGCATCGCCCATCGCTTCCATCTTGTGCAGGCGCAGGTACTCATCAAAAGGCAGCATCGATACAAACTTTTTGACATCGAGAGATCTCCAGCGGTCGCCCATCTCTTCCGGCGTAAGACCGGAAAGCAACATTGCCAGGTTCATGGTACCGCCGGAGGTACCGTCGGCATGATGGAAACAGAGTTTTTCCTCCAGCATCGCCCGGATTACCCCCGCCTGGTAGGCCACGCGCATGCCGCCCCCGGCCAGCACAAGAGATCTGCGGGGTCCGCTGTATTTCTCGGGAGGGCTTCCGGCAACGGTATGTAGGTTACTGCTCATAGCGATCGGTTTTACAGTTGGATTTAATCTTTATTGATGGCATACCAGTGGACAAAAATAAGTATCCCGGAAAAAAGGTCGAACGCAGCTACGCCGAGTGCTATCCACGAGAGCAGTCCACGTCCCACAGCAAGTCCCACTGCTACAGCTGCTCCAAATTTTTGCATGCCACACCAGAACACAGCCACGGGACGTTTTTTAGTGCCACTTAATGCATGAAGCAGGAGACCTCCGAAGAAAACCATAAACATGCCGATAATGCCAAAGAAATGGAGGGTGGAAGCTGTTATTTCTCCCCCTGTCATCCCCAGTACAAAATCCGGAACGAACACTTGAACCAATCCACTGATGACAGTAAGCCAGCCTATGATTTTGAGAATTATTTTTAAATAGTTTCGGTAGACCATTTGATTTCTGGGTTTTTAATTTGTAGTGGTTGATGAATCTCTTTTATACGATATTTGCATTCTATTTCCCCAGACCTGTTTTCGGGAGTACAAGTAAATGATGACGACTCCCATGCCTTCATAAACCAGGAAGAAATAAAAAATCCAGTGTGGATAGCCATCATCAACAAGTGATACTACACGTGCCAGCACCCCGCCGAACATGACAACCAAAAAGAGTACATTAAACTTTTTTATTGAGAATATTTCTTTCCTGAAAACGAAGGCAAACAAGCCAAATCCCAGCTCCATGGCACGCAGAAACCGATACTGGGTAAGTACATTTGCCCGGGTTGTTTCAGCCAGTGCATTGGTATTCAAATTTAACAGTAGCTCCTGATCCATGTCGGCTCCCAAATAGGCCCCCCAGAACCCGGCTAATACAACCAACCCGATATATGTATAAAAGAAAAAGTAATTAAGTACTTTCATACCGATTTGATATTGCTATTCAAGGTTGGATTTCCAGAAAGCAGGCTGAAGAAATAGAGCAGCATCAGAAGCCATTCACCTGTCCAAAAGCCCATTCTTACCATGTGTAAATTTTGCCATGCATGAAGAATTTCCTGTAATTTTACCTGGCTGGTAATCCCGGCTGCCAACTGCTCGTTGTATGGAAAAATGAAATAGGAAGTTAGTATTGTTGCTCCTATTACCGCTCCAAGTATCCCAATTGGATACCATTTTCTATGCGATTTCCACTCTTCAGCAATAATGATTATGGCAGCTATCATCATTATGATAGTCATATAGGTAAAAAATTCAGTTGCCCTTTCAATAGGAGGAACGAATTGCTGGTAATAGTTTTCCGGTGTCAATGCATCAGTTGATGGTAGCGAAAAAAATACCAGTGACCATCCTGTACCGAAATACATGGATACACAGGCGAATAAGATGCCCTTGTTAATATTCAATAACGTTTTTTTCATTACCTGCTCCTGTTTTAACGAACTATTTATATTACATGTTAAATTACTGTATTTGATTATGAGCTTTTATGTGTTTGGTTGTGTGCAAATTTGCTCATCAGATCTCCCTTGGCAATGAAATAATACATGAGAGTCAGCCACATGATCGTCATTATTACCAGGCGAACATCATTCAGAAGCATCCATTTCTGGAATAATTCTCTTAACCTCTCCAGGCTGTTAACTCCGGCGTAGATGACATCATTAATTGGGAATATGTGGAATTCTCCTATGTATAAAGCAACTGCAAAGCATAGAAGAGCGAATGCAGTAGGCCAGCGAAATTTTGTTTTCCATTCTTGCCAGATGAGAATAATATGAGTTAACAACATCAGCGGAACAACGATGGTAAAAAAATCAGTAGCTGCTTTCGTGGGAAGAATAAAATGGTCATGCACGGTTTCAAGCGTTATTGTTTCCCAACTTGGATACCAGAAAAAATGGAGTGCCCACAAGACACCAACATAAAGAGAGGTTCCGAAGAACAAGTATGCGTGATTAATGGTTAATAATATCTTTTTCATGACAGATATTAGTTTGAGTAAAAGATTAGTAGTTAAATCTTATATTTTTCATAATCGCTTATTGTGGGCGGTTCCAGCCATTCTTCACTCAGTCCCAGGTCTACTACACTTTCCATTCCCTCCGGCATAGACTCAGGGGGGGCATCATACGTTAAAAACCAAGTATCAAAATGATCGTCAAGGATCCCGTTTGCTTTGGGGATGAAGGTTGTTAGAAAGGCGTCGCCATCAATATCCAGCTCTCGCAACGGGGCGGTTTTGGGATGATCCCCGATGTAAAGCCGCGCGTTGGCATTTCCAAACAGGTTGATGCCCGCCTTCCCTTTAAAATAGATGTAAGAAGCCATAAGCATATTGCGGAACTGGCAGTAATTGGTGGCACCGATATTGAAAGGTATCCACGCGTTGGATGGACGGTCGATCTCGATGCGCATGGCAAACTGCCCGTCTTTTTCGTACTGGCTGCTCACTACGTCATCCCTAATTTCATAGTCCAGTTTAGCCTGGTGCTTGGGCATTCCCCAGATCCCCTTGCCCCCCTTTACCGAAATTTCAGAGCTGACGGGCAGGTCGACAACAAACTGGCCGGTACCGTAATGTCCCATAAACAGGCCGGGCAACATGCGTGGTGCCGGCTTCTTTCCGTGCGTACAAGCGATGGCGATGCTAAATTCAATATATTTGCCAATACTGGTCTGCAGGTAGTTGATGACGGTAATCAGCAGTATCCCTTTTCCGTTCCAAAGCCGGAAGGGATGCAATTCGTTACCGGGCAGAAATTTTTTAGCCTTGTCTGCATCGATCTGGAACCCGGCAAAAAGGGCTGGTGAATCCACGCAGTTTATCGGCATTACGTAGGGGATATTATCGACAAGGGCATGTCGTCCCTCGTATCGTTTTATCCGTTTGGGTACTCCCATAAAACTCTCCTTGTTAAATATTTTGTGATTCTATTTTTCAAGTTCTTCAACCATCAGTGGAAATATATCCCGAGCGGCGTTCTTGCCCATAAAAACATCGAGATGACTGTAGCCCGGCAGCAGGTGCAGGGTATGACGATTCTGTTCAAATTGTTCAAAATGTTCGTAGGTGCGTTCCTGGCTCTCCGGTAAAAAGCATTTGTTTTGTTCTCCCGCGAAGAACGCAAACCGTGCACTGGTTTTAGGAACAGTCGAGGAAAAGTCATCGGGAAGCTGTTGGTCGGTATTATTGGCAACCAGGTGGCCCTTCTTTATGCATTTTTTAATGTGGTTGAAAAAACGGATGGGGACCTCGGCAAACTCTTCTCGCAACCATTCGTGAGTGTCACTGTTAAGGTTTTTATGCTCCCACAGGGCGGGAAAACCACTGCCATACGTAAAGCTGACCTCTTTGCAAACACCATTGTTACACTCGTGGTGAAAGGTTTCCACAAGACCATGAATAATTTTAGGTAGTACGCCGGGGGCCTTATTGCCCCACTGTGGGTTCAGGTACCGGGTGCCGAGCCCCACAACCGGCAGAGCAAAATTGAGCTTAAACCGTGAAAAATCCGGCACCACCGGGTGAAGCGAAACAGCGTTACTGAGAATTGTGGTAACCTGGGGAACCAGTCCCGCAACGGCTGACATCATAAAGCTTGTCGACCCCTGGCAGTGGATGACCGCTTTGATCTCTTCGTGTCCGGTCTCTTGAACAACCTTTTCAACTGCTTTGGGATGATCATTTTTAGCAGCCTGGTCCAGATCCCACTCATTCGGGCCGATGTCAATACTAGCCCGCCAGTTCTCCAGCCAAACGTCATATCCGTGCTGTACCAGGTAATCCACAAAATTGGTCTCCACAGGTGCCCTGAAAATATTGGCACGTACACCGGCACCGTGCACTACCAATACCGGCCCTTTTGGTGGATTTTCTTCAGCCTTCACATTAATCAGGTTGCACTGAAGTCCGTCAGCGGCCTTGAATGGCACTGTATGTTCAATATAGTTCGATTCCATATTTCTACCTCTTCCTGTTTCTTTCAGAGATACACGTCGACAATATTTTCAGAGAAAAACCTTACGAATTTGCCTTGGTATTTTAGTTTGTCGATGTTGCGAGTGACACCCGTTACCTCAACAGTTCCAATCTGTTTTCGAAAATCATCCGGTTTGATTTTAAGCTTTCCTTTACCGAGCACCGGGCCATCGGTATTGGGCCCTTCATGCACGGTGATAAATAGGGTTGTTGTGTCTTCCCAGATATCGAACCCGGGATCATCATGGATCTTTTTATATCCCTCAAAGAAGTATTCTTCTCCCTCTTCAGATTTCATCTTCATCCGGTACCGCATATATCGGATATCCTCATCGTCAGGATCTTCAACAAATAGGTTAAAAGTGCCGTTGGATACAGACAGATCATCATTGGACAGGGCCGGGGCCTGAACAGTTCCGAATAATTCGGCCCTATGTTCGGGATGCTCTAACATGTTTTCGAAATCATTTGAACGGATCGTGAGAACAAAGGAAAAAGGCGAATCCTGAGATTGGCCCTTTTCATAACCTTCATCGTAACTTTCGGCCCCTCGAGCAAAATAGCCACTCATACGTTCGGTAAACTGGATGCCAGGAGTAGCCTCTTGTATTTCTTGAGAGGAATCCGTTTCTCCATTCAGGCTGTAGTCAATGATCCAGCCCCGGTCACGAGCAATGTAGGCGCAGTTTCTTTCTGCAACTGCCGAGATAGTCAACAGAGGGTTGACACCCAGCGTCCTCGGTATTATCGCCCCATCACTTACATACAGGTTACGGTATACCTCACTGCCACTGCTGTTTGAGAAAACCTGGCCTTTGTGATTTACGACACCGCTGCCGGCATTATCACCCATTACACATCCGCCCAGGGGATGTACGGTCGTCAGGCGATGTTTAAAGAGTTTATTCCAGGTTGGGTTTTTGATGTAGGTTCCACCGAGCATATCGGTCACTTTTCGCAGATTCTCACTTACTTTCCGGAAGATGCTTTGTTGCCCTACATCGTCCCAGTCAATGCGGATACGTTTGTCCTTCATGTAGAGCTTGCCTTGCGCATCATCATGGGTCATCACCAGGTAGGTCATGGTGTTGTCGGCCGCACCCCGGTAGGCCCCGCCAAACAGGGATCCCAGTTTACGCCACAGTTCACGCAGAAAATCACGAAACCCGCTGTCGGTGTCATCACCGGTAAATTTTGCTGCAAAGGAAAGTAGCCACGGTACAAAAGCAGACAGGGCACCGGGAATTACTCCCTCCTCGATCACCATGCCATCTGTTTTTTTGCCATTGGTATAGGGCCCTTCCCTCAGATCTATGATGCCTGTAATGCAGGGTCCCACAGGATCGTCCTTGTCCGGTTCTTTGTGTCCCATCCCGATCGCATTTGCCTTTACGTCGTTATTATATCCGAATCCTAAAAAATCTCCGTTGCCGGTGAACCGGTTACCTACCAGGTTCGAGCAGGAAAGTCCTTCCTCTTTTGATCGAAGCATGATTTCATTGGATCCCAGCGTACCCGCTGCCAGTATTACAATGTCGGCTGTGATAAAACTGGTGGAGTCTCCAAACTTTTCTTGCCCCGTCCCCATCACTTTGTAACGAACTACCCATTTATCGTCATGGCGTTCTACCCGTTCTACGGCGGTCTCCGTAAAAATTTCTGCCCCGTGTCGTTTGGCATCAGGCAGATAGTTCATCAGGGTGGTGTTTTTAGCACTGTAATTGCAGCCGGTCACGCAGTCACCACATCCCGTGCAGGCCTTTTGCTCGACGCCCGCATTGTTTTTGCCATCTTCAAACGTCACGTTGATGGGTGGCCGGTAAAATGTTTCTTCAGACCATGCCGCGGATGATTTTTCCATCGCTTTCAGCTTGGCGGGAGTGGGCCAATCATCGGGATAGGGTACCGGTTGCAGCATCTGGTGGGCCAGTTGGTGGCATTCATCAAGGATTTTTTTATCGTTACGTAGTTCCTCGGGCCATTCATCTTCTTCGAGCACCCATTCTTCGGGCTTTAGTGAAACGTTTGCATTCACCAGAGAGGTACCCCCCAGGCCACACCCCTGGAATACGTTGATATCCTCATTAAAGCGGAAATCATAGAGTCCGGTCTCCGAACCGATGTGATTTCCCTCAATATCCATCTGCATCTCCTTGTGGGCTTCCGTTTCATGGTCGGGATATTCGCCTGGGTGGATCTCGCGGCCCTTCTCAAGCAGGCATACGGAACGACCTGCCCGCGCCATCCGTGAAGCACTGATGAGAT
>JBEPXS010000007.1:0-21656 GCA_041641755.1 Balneolaceae bacterium | reverse complement strand
GTTTTGCCACCCTCGGTTGCTCCAAGGATCATCTCAAGCAACTCGACTCCGAAACGTACCGGATTAACCTGATCAAGATCTTGTATTTTTATTTTTACTCCGTCACACCGCTCACCTTTAAATTTGGGATTCAGAGCTTTACCTGGAATGGAGCGTGGAATAAATGTTGTCGGTTTAATGGAAAAACCCGGGAACTGTTCTTGAAGTTTATTTAATTGTTCCTGAGGTATAGTTGTGGTGGGAGAACCGACAGTTAAAAACGGATCCGGCGTTCCCCGTCCTTCGGAAATATTGGTCCCTTCAAAAAGGACTGTCCCAAGATAGATATATGCGTGTTCAAACGTTGGTAAGTTTGGGGATGGTGGATGCCAATCAAGTCCTGTTTCAGGCCATTTCATGGAGCGTTTCCAGTTTTTTGCAGGTATGACTCTCAGCTCAGGTTCGTTATTGAACTTTAGCCAGCGTTCTCCGATCATCATTTTTGTCAGCTCTCCGAGCGTCATACCATGTGCCATAGGTATAGGATAGGCACCTACAAACGACTCAAACTGTTCATCCATTATCCAACCTGAAACGTAATTACCACCGGTTGGATTGGGGCGATCCAACACCCAAACCGGAATTTTAGAAGACGCTGCGGCTTCGATGACCAATCCCAATGTTACGTTGTAGGTATAAAACCGGGCGCCAACATCCTGCATATCAAACAACAATAAGTCAACATCCTTCAACATTTCCGCGGTGGGCTTCCTGGTTTCACCATACAGTGAATAGACCGGAAGACCCGTGGCCTGATCGATTCCATTTTCAATTACTTCTCCCGCACCGGCTTCCCCACGGAATCCATGTTCAGGAGCAAACAGTGCAGTTACATTGACATCAAGTGCCATTAACGTATCCAACATGTGCGCATCTCCTATCCTGGCCGTTGGATTCATTACGAGGCCTACCCGTTTACCTTTTAGTTCCGAGAGATGCTCATCGATCAACACTTCCGCCCCAACCTGTACTTTAGAGGGTGCTTTTTCTTGTCCATCTGACGATCGGCACCCAAAAGAAAATAACAGTAGTACCAGGCAAAGAGTTGTTCTTGTCCAGGCCTCTTTCAAAAGAGAACTCAAGAAAATGGTCTTAGATTTGGAACTAAAGTACATTTCGATTTAGACACCTTATTTTTTACAGACCTTGTAATGAAAAAATCCCCACTTCAAAAAACTTACGAAATAAAAAAAACCGTCAGACTTTTTATACTACAATTTAGTCTGACGGTTTGAATAATAAACTCAGACTTTGTTAGCGACGACCTCCGATTCACTAAAGAAATAAGCGGCCTCCTTTTTCCCGTTTTCTACCGAATCAGAACCGTGAATTATATTTTCGCCTACGCTGTCGGCAAAATCAGCACGTATAGTCCCTTCATCTGCCTCCGCCGGATTGGTAGCTCCGATAAATTCACGGAAGTCTTCAATAGCATTATCTTTCTCAAGAATCATCGGTACGCAGGGGCCACTGCTCATAAATCCACACAGTTCATCATAAAAGGGTTTGTCTTTATGTACTGCATAAAAACCGCCCGCGGTATCGAGTGTAAGCCGGGTCATTTTCATGGCTACAATTTTAAAACCAGCTTCTTGAATTCGCCGGGTTACTTCGCCAATTAGTTCTTTGCGTACGCAATCAGGTTTTAATATGGTAAGTGTTCGTTCTACTGCCATGGGTTGTTGATACTTGAAATTTTGTAACAATTAAGGTTTTAGCTGCTCTTGTAAATAAACGAGTTGGAATATACGGGTTAAAACTTAATACACGAAGCGTAATCTAAGTGTTCAACGGCTTTTGGGGTAGAATACCTTATGGATTTACGAGTACTTCATTTTGATTGGAATTGGCAGCTTGCGTCTTCAGCGGAATCTCTGTGGCCCCTCATCTCTGATACCAATCGGCTCAACAAAAATCTCAACCTCCCTCCTATTCAAACTGCTGATCTTTCATATGCTTTAAAAGAAGGTCATAACCAACTCGCTTATAATTCCCTGCAAAATTCCGACGCATGGGAAGAGGAACCATATCAGTGGGAACGGCCCTATCGCTTTGGTGTGAAACGCAATTATAAAAATGGTTCTTACGAAACACTAAAGATCCAAGTAGACCTGCAGCCAAATGCCCACGGAACAAGAGTGCAATATCAAATTTGGGCAACCACCCGAAATTTATTTGCCTATTATGTTACTCCAGGTAAATTTAGTTTTCTTCTCCGGAGAAAGCTTAAAAAAACTTTCAGAACCTACGACCAGCTTATACAAAAAAACAAGCTATCTTACGAGGTTGAAAAGAAACAGAAACTAGTGCGTGGAGCACATCAGCGTATTCTTACGTATCAGAAAACTCTCAACGAAACTACGGGAAGAACTGATATCGTAGCGCGCCTTATTAAGTACCTCAGGCATGCACACGATATTGATGTTGCCCGTATCTCTCCTTTTAAGTTGGCTGATCACTGGAATTTTTCGCGACAGGATGTACTTGCTGTTTTTTTGCATGCGACCAAAGAGGGAATACTCAACTTCAACTGGGATCTGTACTGCCCACATTGTCGTTCTTTAGAGCAATGCAGCAAAACCCTTAACGAAATTCATGAACCCGTTTTCTGTGAAGAATGCCAAGATGAATTTTATGTAAACTTCAACCAGAATATCCAACTCAGTTTTAGCCCAAACCCACTGATACGGAAAATTCCGGAAGCAGTATACTGCCTTACCGGCCCACAAACCAAATCACATATAGCAGTCAAACAGTATATAAAAGCGGGGGAAAAACGGTACCTGAAAATTCATCTTGAAAAAGGTATCTATAAACTGCGAATAGCCGGTCAACCCGGGATTGCTGACGTAACGGTCGACGAAGCTGGTAAAGATAATATCTCCGTAGTGGTAAACAGGTTTGGTCTGGATGGAGAAGAAGTAATAATTACCCCAGACTCTAATCTGGTTTTTCATAATAGTAGCAGCGAACCACAGATTTTTATCCTCGAAAAAAAAGATTGGGATAAACATGCTCTCACAGCGGCCGAGGTAACATCACTACAGCTGTTTCGTGACCTTTTTGACAAGGAGGTTTTACGGAAAGGTGAAAAAATTGCTGCGGATAGTCTGACATTTATGTTCACCGACTTGTTAGATTCTGCAAGCATGTACAATAAAGAGGGCGATGAAACCGCTGTGGTCAGAGTCATTGAACATTTCGAGATCCTCCAGAAGGTTATTGCTGCACAGAATGGAGCTATCGTAAAAACCATTGGCGACTCGGTTATGGCTGTATTTAGTAGTCCTGCCAATGCTTTCAGGGCTTTCTTAAAAGCATATGAATTGATAACCAACGACGAGCGGTTCAGCCAGCGGCTTAAACTAAAAGCAGGAATCCATCATGGTAACTGCGTGGCGGTAAACCTGCACAATAATATCGACTATTTTGGCTCTACTGTAAATATGGCGGCACGTCTGGTCGATTTTGCTGATAAGAACGAAATAGTACTTTCCGAATCTGCCAATGAAATACTGAACCAGGTAGAAGGTTCCGATATTCAATATCGCTCGCAGGAGATACAGGTAACCCTGCGCGGTTTTGAAGACGAACAGTTTACAATCAAGCGTATTGGCCTTGAAAAATCGAACCTGCGACTGGTAGTGTAACGCTTGCAGATGTCCTCGTGAAAAATTACCAGCACTTCTCTCTAAATTTTACAGAATCTTTCTGTTTGCTATAATACCATTTTCATATTTTATTCTCTGGTATTCTTTCCCATATAGTACTAAACAACTCCAACACAAGGATAGTTAATCTTTGATTTCAGCCCCTTCAATGAGGTGTTATTGTTTAACATTTATATCCGTATGTTCTAACTTCATGGCATCAATGGCTAATTACTACTTTTCTAACCATCAAATTCTGATCCATGTCGATTAAACAAACCGATCCCCCGATCGCTCATTCATCCGAGCGGATGGGACGCAAGAAAAACATTGCCCTTATTGCTCACGACCATCGTAAAAGTGACCTGCTGGATTGGGCCGAATTCAACTCGGAAAGCCTGAAAAAACATAATCTTTTTGGGACTGGTACTACCGGATCGTTGATTGCTGAACAGCTGGATCTAAAAGTACACTGTTTCAAGAGCGGGCCTCTTGGTGGCGACCTGCAGATAGGTGCGGCAATCTCCGAAAATGAGATTGATATGATGATCTTTTTCTGGGATCCGTTGCAAGCCCAGCCTCATGATGTAGACGTAAAGGCCCTGTTGAGAATTGCTGTACTAAATAATATTCCGATTGCTCAAAACCGATCATCAGCCGACTTTCTTATCTCCTCTCCCCTTATGGACGAAACTTATGATCGTTACGTTGTTGACTACAGCAAACGGTTTTCAAAAAATATTAATGAATAAAACCTATTAACTGTGTCCGAAAATCACCTTGATGCGGCAAAAAGTCCTTACCTGCAACAGCACGCTGATAATCCTGTACACTGGTATGCCTGGGGGGAAGAAGCTTTTGAAGCTGCTAAGACCCAGGACAAACCTGTTTTTCTTTCTATAGGATATGCCACCTGCCACTGGTGCCACGTAATGGCTCACGAATCTTTCGAAGACGAGGATGTGGCCCAACTAATGAACGAAGCTTTTATCAGCATAAAAGTGGATCGTGAGGAACGGCCCGATATCGACAATACTTACATGACGGTTTGCCAGATGATGACTGGCAGCGGCGGTTGGCCGTTGAATATTTTCATGACGCCAGAGAAGAAACCGTTTTATGCAGCTACCTATATTCCGAGACGGGGCCGGCAGGGCCGTCCCGGCATGATGGAACTCATTCCGTGGATTCAGAATCTTTGGAATGAAAAACGGGATAAAGTGTACCGCTCGGCGGATGAAATTACTGATGTATTCCAAAAGACAAATGCCCAGGCACCGGAAGAGAGTCTGTCTAAAGAGATCCTCAAGAAAGCTTTTCACCAGTTTAAGCAACAGTTTGATCGGCAGCATGGTGGATTCGGTGATGCCCCAAAATTCCCGAGTCCCCACAACCTGATGTTCCTGTTGCGCTACTGGAAACAAAGTGGTGACCAGCAGGCTCTGGTCATGGTAGAGCAAACTCTGGATGCCATGCGGCTCGGCGGAGTATACGATCACGTCGGGTTTGGTTTTCATCGCTACTCCACTGATGCCAGTTGGCTGCTGCCTCACTTTGAAAAAATGCTATATGATCAGGCATTGTTAATGATGATCTATTCTGAAGCATGGCAAGCCACAGGAAATGAACTTTACAAGCAAACTGTAGAAGAAATTGCCACCTACCTGTTCCGAGACATGCTCGATGACGGGGGTGCATTTTATTCCGCTGAAGATGCTGACAGTGAAGGGGAAGAGGGTAAATTCTACGTATGGAGCACAGATGAGGTAAGAGATCTTCTGCCAGTGGCCGAGGCCGAACTGTTTATCGAAGTGTATAACCTTGAAGAGCAAGGCAACTTCAGGGAAGAAGCTACCGGCCAAAGAATCGGTAAGAATATTCTCCACCTGCAAAAACCGTTGAAGGAACTGGCGGATGAGCGAGATATGGAGACAGCAACACTTAGTGAGAAGCTGGAATCAATTCGGAAAAAGCTATTCAATAAACGTGAAAAACGAGTACGTCCCTTTCTTGATGACAAAATCCTGACAGACTGGAATGGATTGATCATAGCCGCTCTTGCTAAAGCTGGTAAAATCTTTGGAAATGGAGAATACACAAAACGGGCTGAACAAACATTCCTCTTTATCCAGGAAAAACTTAAAAAAAATAATGGTTCCCTGCTACACCGCTATCGAGACGGAGACGCTGCTATTAATGGAAACGCCGACGATTACGCTTTCCTGACATGGGGGCTAATGGAGCTTTATGAAGCCACGTTCAAGACGGAATACCTGCAGGAAGCACTCCGGCTCACCGAAATATTCATCGACCAATTCTGGGATGAAGAAAACGGTGGGTTTTATTTTACAGCTCATGACAGTGAAAAACTTTTGGGGCGGAAAAAGGAGGGATATGACGGAGCTATCCCTTCCGGAAACTCGGTAGCCACAATAAATCTTCTCCGGTTGGGGCGCATTACAGCAGACCCAGAACTGGAAGAACGTTCTGAGCAAATTGGAAAACTATTTTCCGAACAGATTGAACAAGCACCCACCGGATTCGGACAGATGCTGCAAGGTATTGGATTTGGCCTGGATAGCGCTTATGAAATCGTTGTTGCGGGAGAAGAAGATTCTGAAGACACTCATCAATTATTAGATGAATTATTTTCTCACTTTTTACCTCACAAGGTAGTAATTCTAAATAATCCCAAAGATGATATCATTAAAGAACTAGCCCCCTATTTGAAAGAACAAACCATACAAGATGGTAAAGCTACAGTGTACGTATGCAGCAACTACAGCTGTGAACAACCGGTTCACAGACCTGAGGAGATGGTAAAGCTGCTAAAAACCAAATAAAGCTCATCTCACAAAAGCTTGCCTGGTACTGTACGCCGTTCTATTTGTCCTGGTTTTCTTCCAGTTTTATCACGGAAATATTGGGAGGAGCATTATAACGAACCGGAGCCAGTGTAAAACCAAGCCCGTTATTTACATTGATCATCATCCCCTCCTCATGATATTGGCCCTGTACATATTGAGTCTCAAAATCAGGGGCTGAAAACGGAGTGAAAAAGAGCGGTACTCGTATTTGTCCCCCATGCGTATGACCTGCAAGCATCAGGTGGTAGTTTTTAGCAAGACACTGCTCAATAATTGCATCCGAGACCTGGTGTGTTAACATCACTCGAAGATCGGCCTGGGTGTTCTCAGAGACTACACTATTGATCTCTTCGGCAGGTGTTCTCCTGCTGTAAACGTTTGTTAACCCAGAAAGTTTGATCGTGGAGATGCCGACATTTATGGTTGCATTTTCCCCTTCCAAAATATTAATACCGCGTTGTTGGAGGGCACTTGTAATATTTTCAGTTCCCGCCCAGTAGTCATGATCTCCCACCACAAAATATACCCCATGAGGTGCCTTCAAATTCACTAACTCATCCGCTGCCATCTTCACATAATCGGTACCGTATGAGATCAGATCACCTGTAATCACAATTAGATCGGGATTCTGCGAATTAACCTTCTCTACATATTTTGCTACCTGCTTTTCTCCGGTATATCGATCTGCCTGTATGTCTGAAATGTGGACTATTTTGAAATCTTTAAGATCTGCGGTCAGTGTTTCGATTCCATGCTTAATAGTTTCAGTTTTAATGTGGATAGTATCGGAATACATTTTATACCCTGTAAAGAGCAATACCAGCAATGAAAGTCCTACCAGCAACATGCCATAAATCTGGTCAACAAAAGGGGCATTTATTCCATTGGCATTTACAATCAGTTTGAGGATATCAGAGCCTACGACCCAGATCAATACCTGGAATGAGAAGGCAAAACCAAACCAAAACAGGTAAATAATCGACGGGGGATAGGTTAAGACGTCGACTTCGGTCCCGAATATATATTCAAAAAAACCACTAATTGGGAATATATAGAAAACTAAAAAGAACAGGATAACGCCCATGCTGCCAAATGAACCAAGTGATGGATTCAGGTAATCGACAGCAGCCGTAATTCGCCAACCGAGATAAAGATCGACCGCAGCTTTAATTATTGCGGCTAACAAAGTCATTTTAAGTAACCAGGGCACGTTGATAACTTTTTTCTTGGTATTTGTGAGGCGAACAGTATATTATTTTTTTGAACAGATCAAATTTCTTTTTTTGGAGGAATCCAATTTAAGTAATAGTCCGTATTATTTAGTGGAGCATGAAACGTGAGTATATTCAATTTAATAGTAGCCTTAGGTTCATTTTCCCACAAAGATTCGAGCAACGAAAGAGACCTGATTAAACGAATCAAAGCGGGAGATACAAAAGCCCTGGAAGAGCTGTATGACCTATACAAGTCTTTGCTCTTTGGAATGATTATCTCCATCGTGAAAAAGCAGGAAGAAGCGGAAGATCTGCTCCAGGAAGTATTTATGAAAATCTGGGAAAAAGCCTATTCTTTTGATGAAGAGCGTGGCAATGTATACAGTTGGATTGTTACACTTACCCGCAATAAAGCAATTGATCGTATCCGTTCAAAGGGATTCAAAACTCAGAAAAAAGCTTCTAACACTGTAAATGAACCAGATTTTTTTCTGGAAGGTGATAAATTTGACCCACTGGAAACCACAATATTCTCTGACCGATCAGAACTGGTTAAAAAAGCGCTGGAAGAAATCCCGGAAAAACAAAGTGAAGTCATAAAAATTGCCTATTACGGAGGCATGACACAATCGGAAATTTCTGAGCACCTGGATATTCCTCTTGGTACTGTTAAAACCCGGACACGTCAGGGATTGATAAAACTGAAGAATATTTTAGAAGACCATATTTCACAACATGGATGAAAATAACAATCATACCGACCGGTTTGCTGAACTTTGTGCCGGCTACGTACTCAACGCCCTGAAGCCGGATGAACGTGCTGAGTTTGAAGATATGTTGACCTCTGCTGATGAAGAACAGAAAGAGCTCTATCAAAAACTTCGCTCAACATCCAGTAATCTTGCATTTAACACCAACCGGGCAGAACCGCCGAAAGAGGTTAAAGAACACCTTCTGCAGGTAATAGATCAAGACATGGCGGATCAGCAGTTGGATGAGGACGAAAATTCCAAAAATTTCGACCCTGCTAAATTTGCGATTGCTACCTCTTTTGCCCTATTGCTGGTTACTCTCAGTCTCGTTTTCTATTCGTTTAATCTCAGCAGCCAGCTCCAAACCACGAACAAAGAGCTTGCCCAAAAAGAGCAAACGATTACAGAACTGGAGCAACGAATCGAACAAAAAAATGAGATGCTGGCGATATTGGAAGCCCGGGACGTGGATATGGTCGTTATGCAGGGTATGGAGGCAAGCCCCCAGGGGTACGGTAAAGTAATTTGGGATTCTAAACAGCAAAGGGCCTTACTACAGGTTTCAAACTTACCTCCTGTTCCCACAGATAAAGAATATCAACTTTGGATTATAAAGAACAATAAACCGATCAGCGCGGGTCTGTTTTCGGTTACCGATCCTGATAGGGATACTTTCTTTAAGATAGAACAGATAGCCTCGGCCGACGAGCAGTCAACCAATGCGTTTGCCGTTACACTTGAACCGAAGGGAGGGATGCCTAAACCTACCGGCGACATGTATCTCATGGGAAATATGGAGAATTAGTGGTAGTAAAAAAGCAATTAGTATAAACCCGTTTACCAGTTAACGCTAATTACAAGAAGGCTTTGCAAAACCAACTGTCATTGCGAATGAAATGAAGCAATCTCCCCATCAGAGCCTCTATAGGGAGATTGCTTCGTAAGCTCACAATGACAGCTCGTAAAAGTGATGGTTTTTCTTTTTCTACTACCTACACTCCGTTATGACTACTGCTGGCTCATCTTATTGAATAGATAATCCTGAAAACTTAACACCTTCACTCCCTGAGGAACCTGTACCATCGCTTTGGCTACATTGCTTTGTGAAATCTGTTGTACCTCCGCAACACTGCTTAAATTTCCAGATTCATATCCTTCAATTCTAAGAGGAAATAACCCATCCTTGAAAATGAGATCAAACGAAAACTGATCGCCCATCATATCCAGATCGGAATTGCCCCATGGCTCGGCCAACATTCCCCAATTTATCTGAAGCTCATCAGTCATCCAGACTTCAGCCTTCTTATTCGGGTTTTCATCATCAGTAAAAATATATTTTTCACAATTGTATCCTTTGATTTGCTTGGTCTCTCCTGTCTTGTCATAGTCAACGTTGTGCTCCGAAGCGGCATCACGGGAAGAGGAATTACCACTGCCAAACATATTCATCATAGCATCGATATCCTTTTTGGAAATTTTAAGTACAGATTCATCACCAGTTAGCAGCACAAAATCCTCAAAATCCAAACGAATCAAGATACCTTCAGTCTGGATAGATCCAACAAATTCGTACTGGTTTGATCCCTCAATCAAAATTCGATCTTTAGTCAGGTACATCGAAAACTGATCATTCTGCTCCTGAGAACCATCGGAAGCTACATCATAGCTATTAAAAACGATCTTCCCTTCAAACTGCGCCGTGGCCGGCATGCTTACCAATACCAGTAAAAAAGCGCAAACAACGGAAACTGCATATCTATTCATCATGATTCGTTCGTTTGTTGATAAAATTTTTATGTAACAACGGTGCTAAAGTATAAAAGTTTCGGAAGGTTATACCAGAAATTTTATGAGAGTGTTTCATTTAAAAATGTGCGACACACTTTGAAGATGCATCGCACATGCTTCCGAAATTAGCTGTTATGCAACATCAGGCATGCTGCAAAGCTTCAGATTCAACGTTCACCTTACGAATCCAACCACCGGCTACCACATCATCACCTTCGTAGCAGACCACAGCCTGACCCGGTGTAATGGCTTCGCGTCCGGCAGGAAAATGGACCTCCATCTCATTCTCATTGACCTGTGTCAGATGCCCGATCGCTCCATCGTCATTATAACGGATCGCCCCGGTGATCTCCATTCCCTCTTCTGGGATTTGATCGTACTTCACCAGGTTTAGCTCTCCGGCCCGGCAGGTGGTGCTGATCAGATCTTCTTTCCGGCCAATAGTAATAACGTTTGCTTCTGCATTAATATCAGTGACATACACGGGATATCCCATCGCCAGATCAAGTCCGCGCCGCTGACCAATGGTATAAAATGGATATCCTTTGTGTTGGCCAACTACATCCCCATCCTGATCCACAATGTTGCCAGGACCAATTTTATTCTCCAGGTTATCCACGCGATCCCGCAGGAATCGATGATAATCGTCGTCCGGGATAAAGCAGATTTCATAGGAGTCGGGTTTGTCGGCGACTTTGGTAAGGCCAAACTCTTGGGCAAGATCACGGATCTCTGTTTTCTCATAACTGCCTAGTGGAAATATGGTCCGCTCCAGGTGCTCCTGGGCTACCCCCCAGAGGGCGTACGATTGGTCCTTGTTCGGATCTTTTCCACGGGATATAACATATCGGCCATTTTCTTCGCGCACGTTGGCATAGTGACCGGTGGCGATGTAGTCACATCCCAGATTATCGGCCCGGCGTAACAGTGCCGCCCATTTGATGTGAGTATTGCACAGCACACAGGGATTCGGTGTACGCCCCCCCATATAATCATCCACAAACCGGTCGATCACCCAGTCACCAAACTCATCACGAATATCAACGATAAAATGCTTAAATCCATGTTTTACGGCAATCTGGCGTGCATCATTCATTGACTCGAGCGTACAACACCCGGTCTCTTTATCAGACTTACCACCTACGCGAGAATAGTCCCACGTTTTCATGGTAATGCCGATTACGTCATATCCTTGTTCTTTGAGCATTACTGCCGTAACGGAGGAGTCGACCCCGCCGCTCATAGCTACTAATACTCGTCCTTTTGATGCCATGGATTTTAAATTGCTGTTTATTGTGATTCGAAAACTTTTAAAGATAAGGTTTTTTTATGTAAATCGTATAAAGCAAGTTCAATTTACATGTACCCTAACGAGGGGAAATCGATAATGTTATTACGATAAATTGCTCCAAAATGAATAATGAATCTAACCCTCTCCATCCAAACCAATTGAATCAACTCCTATTTCATTTGATAACATCCGGTCTCTATCTCCCGTCTCCGGGTTACGTATTTTAATTTGAATTTATTAAGGGGTGTTTAAAAAAATTTAACAACTATAATCAGAAAGGTCGGAACTACATATATAGATAGGGTTTCCAGTTCTCCTGTACACCTCCGAGGATAGATTGCAGGAAGGTAATATGAACCGGTCGGAAAGGTTTTTTCTTGAGTGGCATGCCCGCTTCTTCCGGGGTGCGGTTTCCCTTTCTTACGTTACATTCATCGCATGCCGTTACCAAGTTTTCCCATGTATCTTTGCCACCCCTGCTTTTTGGCATCACATGGTCAATTGTCAGATTTTTCCCGACACCACAGTACTGGCATTTGTTGCGATCTCGTTTCATAATGTTTCGGCGGGAAAGCACAATCTTGTTATACGGCAGGTTGATGTACCGGCGCAACCGTATCACCGAGGGATAGGAGTACTCTTCGGAAACAGTTCGAATAGAACGGTCCGGGTAGTCGTGCACCATCTCTGCCTTATCCATAAAAAGCAGTTTGACTGATCGCTGCACCGAGCATACACTCAGGGGCTGATAGTCTTGATTAAGTACCAAAACATTAGCGTCCATAGCTGGTATCGATTTAGTTATTCATCCAAAAGTGCTTTTATCTGGGGTTAAAACTCAATTGTACATTTAATTTTTCGTTCAGATGGTAAAATCAACATTATATTTATCATAAATGCAACAAAAAATGGCCTTATGCTCTATCTGATGCCAACAAACTCTCTTTTTCCAGTTCAACCCAAAAACTGCATACCGATACTTTTTATTACCGGATTAAAAAAATGATAATATCATAACGCCGAAACTACCCAAGTATTAAATTTAAATTATGATTCAATTAATCAGGGAAACAACCCGATACAACAAAGTATATCATGACAAAATATGTTATAAATAGTTCCCCGGAGTACTACAATTCTTTACTTACTGATGTGCGTAATTTTTCATACTTTCGAGTCCACTGAAGAGTATAATTTTCTATTACTTTATTGGGCTTATAAGGCTTAAAAATTAATTGAGTAGTCAGCTATTATGTCATATCAAAAAAAAATGAAAACTACGGGCTACTACAAAGAACCCGGGCCGAAACTAGACCAAGAGTCTCCATTTGAATCGATGATGGAGCGGTTCCGGTTTGCAGCCGAAATCCTGGATTTGGATGAGGGGATGTTCCAGTATCTTGCCAGTCCCGTTAAGCAGGTAATCGTATCGATACCGGTAGTGATGGATTCGGGAGAAATTGAAGTTTTTGAAGGCTATCGTATTATCCACGACAATGTGCTAGGTCCCTCTAAAGGTGGTATCCGTTACGCACCCGATGTATCGGTTGAGGAGGTAAAAGCCCTGGCCGCCTGGATGACCTGGAAATGTGCAATTGTCAACGTTCCGTTCGGAGGGGCCAAAGGAGGCATCAGATGTAATCCGGACGAGTTATCCAATACCGAACTTGAACGCCTTACCCGCCGTTATACCACTAACATGCTTGAAGTATTCGGACCCGATCGCGATATCCCGGCCCCGGATATGAACACCGATGAGCAGATCATGGCGTGGATAATGGACACCTATAGTATGAATGCTCACCGTACTGAAACTGCTGTTGTGACCGGCAAACCTACCCTTCTCGGTGGATCACAAGGACGTAAAGAGGCAACCGGCCGCGGTGTGGTTACCGTTACGCTGGCAGCTCTTAATAAACTGGCAATCCTTCCCAACAAGTGTACCGTAGCGGTTCAGGGATTTGGAAATGTAGGATCTATTTCTGCCAAGCTAATGTACGAGCAGGGAGCCAAAATTATAGCTATCAGTGATATTTCGGGTGGTTACTACAACAAAGACGGAATTGATATTCCGGAGGCGATGGAATACAGTCGGCAAAATAATAAGTTGCTCGAAGGCTATCCCAATGCTGACAAGATTTCGAATGAGGAGCTGTTGCAGTTGGAGTGCGATGTTTTGATCCCCGCTGCCAAGGAGGACCAGATCAGCAAGCAAAACGCAGATAAAATCCAGGCACGTATTATTGCGGAAGGGGCTAATGGACCGGTTACCGCCAATGCCGACTCGATTCTCGAAGATCGAGGTATAATGGTAGTGCCCGATATTCTGGCCAATGCCGGTGGAGTAACCGTCTCCTATTTTGAATGGGTGCAAGATCGTCACGGCTACTTCTGGACTGAGGAGCGTGTTAACCGCCGCCTCAACCGAATGATGAGGGATGCTTTCGACAATCTCTTTCAAGTGAGTGAGGAGCATGATATCACTCTCCGACAGGCGGCCTATGTGTATGCCATCGACAAAGTTGCCAGAACACTGAAAATCCGCGGCATCTACGCCTGATTAACACTGCTTCCGAAACAAAACCATGCCTGAATCCACTACAAAAAGCCTGACGCTCTCTTCCAATTTTGAGGAAATTCAACGACTGGAATCTTTCGTCCATGAGCTACAGGAATGGACCGGGTTTGACGATGACTTTTTTAGTAATATCATGCTGGCACTCAGCGAGGCGGCAACCAACGCTATTGTACATGGCAACCAGCAGGATGAATCAAAAAAGGTCTATATCGAGGCCAATGTTGAAGACGGCCACTTAATAATAAGTATAAAAGATGAAGGAGAAGGATTCGATCCGTCCAACCTCCCCAATCCTTTGCAGGATAAAAACCTGCTGAAAGAAGGCGGACGCGGCGTATATCTAATCAAACAATATGCGGATAAGGTGAATTACTCCAAAGGTGGTACCAAAGTTACAATAGAGTTTGAAATTTAGGTATTGGGGATGGCAAAAACGGACGCTTGCGTCCGGACAACCCTTTCATACACAGCAAATTTACACTCAAGGTATCATTAAAGTCGGTTATTAAGACATCGTTTGGTTTGTATAGTTCTTACTCAGCCCTGTTATCCTGACAAAGCCCAACGGCAATCATTCATTGCCATGAATAGTAAGAAACGTGTCACCATATTTTATCCTTATAAAATTAAGTTGCACAAAAATTATTTGACTTTAGCGCTTTAATAGATTAAGCAATGATTAAAGGGGGAAGTATTGTAGATTGCATCTTTCATGATTCCATCCCTCAAACGTTACATTAATGTCACTTCAGTGGCTCTGAAAACCAACTGTCATTGCTTCTTCCGAAGGTGTTCGAAAAACGACAACTCGTGAAAGTGAATATTTTGCAAAGCCCCTCATAAATAGATCTGTTTCTCAGTCTATTCATCATTTTTGGGGATTGATTATTACTCTCCGGTAACTGGTAAGGCCGGGAGAGCCGTCATCCGTTACTTCTAATATCACATGGTAGCTTTTACCGGCCGAGTTGGAAGGAACCTGCACGGTCACCTGCTCAGCGTGTTCGCCTGAGAGCGTAACGTCCTTTTTATATGTACCTGCTACAGACATCACCCACCAGGAGTAGGTCAGCTTGTCCCCGTCTGGATCGGAGGTTCCCGAAGCATCGAGAGTTATGGAGGATCCCGCTTCAGGAGAAAGTTTGATATTGTTCAATCCCTGATCTTCGTTGACCACCACAACCGGATTCCGATTGCCAGCCCCTTCTGCTGCCCAGTCCATTCGGGCGGCAAAGTTGTTGAAAATAGCCGGGTAGAAGTGCTCCATCTGCTCCTTGCAGACCGAATTCGCCTGCATATCGCCATGGTTGGTATAGGCATAGGTCTCCTCGTCTGGTCCAATCGCCCATTCAAAATAGCCACCCCAGCTGCCCCAGCCTACGTGTTCCGGGTTGTTCAGACCATTCGGCAACACATACAGGAACGCAGGCGTGTCGCCTTCTACTCCATATTTGTACTTGGGATACATGCTGCCCAATGTGCCATGACCTTGCACGTGGGTCGCATATTCGTCCCAGTTCTCTCTGCCAGTACCGTTCTGGAATTTCCACGCGCATTCATCCCAGATAAAAAACAGGTCTTTCTTGAACTCCCGGCGCATCCACTGGTGGGAACTGATATCGAAGGGCGTTCCATCTTTATAACTGCGGTCTTGGTCGGTAATGGTATAGGTACGGATTTTATCCAGGAGGGCCTGCAGCTGCTGGTCATTTCGCTCCTGCTGCACCTGCCAGATGGACTGGGCCAGTGTATTTGCGCCTCCCCATACGAGCACCCACACCGGGCGATCATCCTCTTGGTCGGCCATCTCGATGATCAGGTCGCTGCCGTCCGAATTGTTGCCTTCACCGATGTGCTCGATTCCTCTTACCTGGCTACCCACGACCGTCCGGGAGCGCAAATAGTCAGGGGATGGCCAGTAACCCATCTTCTGCTCAGACTCATCATCCTTAAATTCATCCTGTCCGGACCGTTTGCGCAGGTTGGACAGATCCTCCTCGTAAGCATCGATCGCATCGTGAATCAGTCGTATCCAATCGGCATTCCCGCCGTCGCTGCTCCAGCCGGTGGTGGCCACCAGCCCTTCGATTTCAAACAGGTCGGCATGGACAAACAGCCGGATTATGGACTCCATGTCATCGGGCTCCACATCGTTGGGGGAGATGTCGGTCAGTACGATGATACGGGGCTTGAGCGAATCTGCCGGAGATGTGGCATAAAGCGTTAATGGAAACAGAAGTACAATTAGGATAATCGATAGCAGATAAGATTTCATGAGTTTATTTCTCTTCAAATTAATGTTTCTGGTTTAAAACAACGCACATTCTATTTTTATGTTTATGGTATGATCTTTACAATTATTGACTTATATCCTGTTTAAAAGTACACATATACCTGTTATTTAGCTTCAATGTTCACGACATAGGAATCAAAATCTTCCGAGTTCAGAACCAGTACCCTATCTGGCCCCCACCAGGATAATACTCCCTTGCTCCAGTCCAGTTTAATGGTTTCTTCTTTTTCCCATCCTCCGGCTTCGGGACTCATTGTACCCAAGCGTTGAAACCGAGTAGAAGCAGAGCCGGCAAATATATTCCTCCACAACCGTTCAATCACCTCATTTTCTGTGCCGGATATGGGATTGTTACCAACCTCCTCACCATACACTTTTACATTGTTCATGGGCATAGGCTCTTCCTGCTGAACATCAATAAAGCAAATAGTAAAATTTGACAATATAAAAGCATAGCTTTTATATTGTTATTTGTTCTCTTTTAATCTGTTCAGTTTAGTGTTTTCTATTGTTTGTGTGTTTAGTAATTGTTTTGCTATTTGGGTTCTATGATTCCGATGAAAGAGTCTCCAGTACCGTAATCTTCAGGGCCTCCAACACCTCTACCCGGGGAAATGACTAAAACCCTGTCAGGCCCCACCCATGGCACTTCTGTCCAGTCCAATGTAATAGTCTCTTCTTTTTCCCATTCCCCACTTGTGAGATTTAGCCATTTAATATTTACTTCATTCATATATACCCACGGATCTACCGCAACTGTAGATCTTCCATTGGGAAAGTAAACAGCATATGCGTTGCCAACATTAGCCAGGCAATAATCAGCATTAATCGAATTACCGATCATTTCGCAGCCTGCATATGGTGTAGAATTAAAAACATCGAATTCTTCCACAAACATCGAAGCGGACTTTATGGTAAGTTGCGCTTTCTCTGTGAGACCGATACCCCACCATCCTCCTTCTGGCCTGTGAAATCTTGCCGAAGCCGAACCGGCAAATATATTTCTCCAAAATCTTTCAATCGCCTCCATTCCTGTTCCGGCTGTGGTATTTTCACCTGTTCCTGCCCCATATACCTTTACGTTATTCATCGGCATAGGGCCCTTTTGCTGAGCGTCGATCATGCTACGCCAATAAATCAGATTCTCATAATGTTTGTACCCAACTGTACCAGCGGCATGTTGATTATTTTGAGAAACATCAACAAATGAATACAGATCCCTGTTCGTCATCACATGCCGGACTGAATTGCCCGGAAGTAATTGCATGCTGGTAATGTTAATATTCCTGCCCTGTGAGCCGGCAGCATTTTTCAGGTATTTCGCCCAATAATTTTCCCATTCAGCCCCAAGGCTACTCTCATTGCCGATATTATACAGAACGTGATTATAATTGAGTGTAATGGATAATAGTTTATCAATATACCGGTGCTGATACTCCAGCACAGATTCCTTGTTCTCGGAAAGCGAACCGCCATAAAAATCCTCCCTGTTTTCAATAGTGCCGGCTGGCCAGTTGACGTTGTTCTCAGGGTTATACGGGTGATCTGATAAGCCAGACAGATCAAACCAATCCCACAGCGTTAACTGCACGATGATACCCCGCTTCTGCGTTTCGTCAAGGAAAAATTCAAGCCTGTTCCAATATTCTTCATTCCACTGATTCAGATCATATAATCCATCCTCAATCTCTTTGGGGGCATAAACATTGCCTTCATCTCTGTCCGACATAGTATTTCTGACGTAATTGCCACCTACTGATTTTAACAAATCAAGATGATCAGTCAGTTCTTCACCAGTCCACTGCCAAAGGTTATCATCGTCACTGCCCCCCACCAATAAGATCGGTTCGCCATTATACTGCCAATACCAGGGATTTTCGTGATAGGGCTGGATAGCATCAGGATCATCTGATTTAGTATCCTGGGCAGTCAGCGGATCCGTTCCAAACAGAACAATGCCAAGTAAGGTTATCAGGTAGAAAACTGTTTTTTCTTTCTTCATAATTATCAATTCAATTTAAAATGAAATCTTAATGGGAGTCTTCCCGATATCTGTAAACACTT
Organism: Balneolaceae bacterium; assembly: GCA_041641755.1. GTDB lineage: Bacteria > Bacteroidota > Rhodothermia > Balneolales > Balneolaceae > JAMQKA01. The sequence goes on along the minus strand of JBEPXS010000007.1, from coordinate 3,120 downwards.
TCAGCCCGTGGGTTGACAGTGGAAACCATTAAGAATGCTAATACTTTTCCGTATGCTGGTTGATGTAAACATATAAATAGCAAAATTCAGGACACCAATATTTTAGTTAACGGTATTTGTACGCATAGAACCATAAGTTATTAGTATGGAAATGCACATGATGCTTATTCCACTGCTTCAATTAAAGCGACGTATGCCTCGTTGCCAGGTGTTTTTAAAGTGATCGTGCCGCGGTGTCCCCAGTTTGACCGGTCGCCTTCCCATTCTACCTCTACAATTTCCGGTTCCGACCAGGATAGCTCTTCAATGTGCAGCCATCGCACCCTGACTTTTTCAACATACTCCCACGGGTCGAGATCGATCATGAAACGTCCACACGGAAAATAGACAGCGTATTCATTGCCAATATCGGCCGTAACATAGGCTTCAACCGCGCTCGGGGCCGCTGCCACTCTGTGCCTCAGCAGATCGTTATGAGGGGAGGCGGAAAAAATGTCAAATTCCTCCAGCAGTATATCCATCGCCTTCAGGTTGGTCTGAACGCGCTCTTTCAGACCAGAACCCCACACGCGCGGCAGGGCGGGACGGTGAAAGCGGCTTGATGCAGTGCCGGCAAAAATATTACGCCAAAACCGGTTGATCGCTTCTGTTTCGCTTCCCGCTGAATAATTAGATCCTTCCCCACCGCCATATACTTTCACGTTGTTCATCGGCATGGGGTTGTAGAGCAGTTTCTGTCTCCAATTCATAATATTATCCCAGTGCCCTTGTCCCCGGGCTCCTCGTGAGTCCTGGTTGTTCTGGGAGATCTCCACATAATTATAGATATCGCGGTATGTCATGGCAGCCCGTACAGAGTTGGTGGGGTCAAATTGCATGGTCGTCACATAGGCTTCGCGATTCCTATCTGCGGCTGCCTGGTTAATATACCGGGCCCAATAGTTTTCCCATATCGGTCTTTCACTGCTTTCGTTATTGATGTTGTATAACACATGATCATACGTCAGGGCGATGGAAAGCAGCTTATCAATGTACTTTTTTTGATAGTTTAGTGCCTCGGTATTATTCGTCTCCACCGTGTTATGAAAATCATCATCACCGCTTATTAAATCATTGGTATAATTCACATTATTCTCCCCTGTCCACGGGTCGTTTGGACCTCCAAGGTCAAACACATCCCATAATGTTAGCTGCACAATAATCCCGCGTTTGGCCGTCTCATCCAGGAAAAACTTCAGCCGGTCCCAGTACTCCTGGTTCCACTGATTCAAATCATAGAGATCATCACTATTTCGCTGGAAGGCAGAAACATTACCCTCATCGCGGTTGGACATGGTATTGCGAACATAATTGCCACCTACAGAGACCAAGAGATCGAGATGGTTGGTCAGCTTATCGCCCGTCCACTGGAACAGGTTATCGTCATCGCTGCCACCGCGCAGAAGGATCGGCTCCCCATGATATTCCCAGTACCAAGGATTTTCGTGATATGGCTGGATAGCATCACTATTACTGAAATTGGAATCTTGAGCAAATATATGCTCAGTTCTGAACAGTAACACTCCCAACAAGGCTATTAGGTAAACAAGTATTCTATCTTTCTTCATAATTAACCTTTTTAATTTGAATGTATTTTTAATCCCATATTCAGAACAATACCTTCTAATTTTACTGGCTTGTACCAGTCAACCCTAGGGGCCCGACTGTTATGCAGGTACTTCCATGTTAGCTTCATAATATCCTCGCAGGCAATTTAAAAGGGATTATTCAGTTTATTTTTGATAAATTCACTGATATTTTTATGCCCCATATCTTTGTCTAGGAACCCAAACACCGCAACTGCATCTGTGCCGGTCAGGGCGTGCTCATCATCCTCTCTGCCAAAACTAAAAATGACCATATTACCAGGCTGAGACCATCCTTCATCGCCCCCATCACTTTGCCCCTTGGCACCTATATATACTATCTGTTCTGCATCCTCATCCAAGAAATAAAAAAATGGTGAAGGAAAATTACGGCCAAACTCGGGCTCCAAGTAACCAAGACCTGTATTGACGGCGAATTCTCTTCGTTCTCCATCTTCAAGCAGATAATATTGTTTGAATATATCCAACTCTCCGGCAACGGGTCCTTCCCATAGAAAAGCGTATGGTTCATTTGCTTCTACTACTTCTAATGCAGCATGGCTCGGGAAAAAGTGGTACCGGACCCGGTAGTGGTCATTCCAGGATTCAAGAATCAAGTGATCTCCTACAAGCTGATTCTCAAAGGCAATTGGGTCTCCATTTTCATCAATCCAGCGGGAGGTGCCATCGCCGCCCCGGCATGGATGACCAAAACCATCCGGTCCGAAATTGGGAAATCCTCTCCATTCGTGAATTCCTTCACAATCGTTTCCTATCCAGTCATTGCCCTCTCGGTCAATCGCAGAATTAAAGCCGGTGGATGTTTCCCCGGTTTCGGCGTGTTCCACCTCGAAGTGCCACGTGCCGTTGGCGGCCTCAATCTTCCATGTCTGGTAATCAAATCGCTGTTCCTTTGTCACAACCACGGAATCGGCGTCAGCGTCAGATTGCCCCTCACCTGCACAGGCTGATATAAATACTAGAACTACAAATACAGAAAAAGCATTACTCTTCATATGATTCTCCAAGTTAAATTAAGGTTATTCGTGCAGCATCCAGTCGGCGCGTCGGGCAAAATCCTTCTGGTAGTCTTCCCGCCATTTGGACACGCTCTCCGGCCCGGGTCCATCGAACCAGTGGTTGGTGGTGGTATCGCGCTGGGCATACTGCCCGCCCCAGCTCGGCTGATTGGGCTGTTCGGGATCGCTTATCCCATACACTCCGCTGACCAAGTACAGAAACGACGGTGTATCGCCCTCCTGCACGCCGGGACTGTCCGGGTGGAACCCGGTCTCCGGGTAGATATTACCCAACAGCCCATGGCCGTTCCGAATGTTGGTATTGATCCATTCCAGGTTTCCCAGCTCCGAATCCTGGGCCATCATGCCGCCGTAGGTGTCCTGGGAGGAGATGACAAACAGGTTTGAAAAGTTGTCGAGCATCCACTGCCCGGAGCCGTCCTGGCCCGGGTCATCGCCCAGCCCGATCTGGAATA